>CAIRTW010000001.1 GCA_903881585.1 uncultured Bacteroidota bacterium
CCAAACCGGCCGATCTCTGTTTTTTGAGTATATGGGTTGTAAACATAATTTGCATGCCCCTTTACCTGACCGCCACTGGCGGCGTTCGCAGCCTGAAAAGCAAGTATGGTTGATTCTGGAATAAGCTCCAGCAAACCCATACCTACTACAGTAGGCGCCATGCGGGGAGAGGTCATATATCCGCCGGGCAGTGGCATATATGGATTGGATAAAGTATAAGTAGGGTTGCGCAAAGAAGCTGTTGAGCCATCGGAATAGGTGAAGCCCTGTTCGGCATAGGCAATGTTAACCGTCGCTTCGGGCTGCACACCAAACAATGCGATATTCTGCAACTGGCCGCCGAAGCCGGGCGCGGGGTTAGGGCCACCATGTGTATCTGTGCCGGGTATGCTGATACGTATCAGCAGAGAAGAACTGGAATTTCCTACATCGGGAATGCCTATGCCGTCTTTGTGGTGGCAGTTGGCACAGCCTGTGTTATTAAACACGGGTCCCAGCCCACCATAGTAAGGCGCCGGCGCGGCTACAAACGGCTGTTCAAAAACCTTATCGCCTAAATTATGGATATGCAGGTTCCAATCACTTAAGCCTGGAATAGGACTGCTAAACGATTCCGAGCTGATGTCGAAAACCGTAGCAGCCCCACCCGATAGCCTTGGATCAAAGTTACTGTCATTATTCACCGCATCAGGGTTTGCCTTCCGGCACATAACGCAGGAAACTACAAGTGCTACTGTGCCAACTATTACAAAAAACTTCTTCATACTTCACTTTCTCTTAATCCTTCACGTATGTCTGTATATATGTTTTCAGGTCGCCGTCAAGCGTTGCCTGTATGGTGTTCAAAGCCGTCATAGCCGACTGCAGCTGGGTGCGCTGGGTGAATATAGCGGTTTCAAAAGTGCCGGTTACATTACTGAGTGCGTTAATGGCTGCGGTAAACTGTGTCTTGATTGTATTGTCGAGCGAGATATTATTCTGCGAAACAAGATTGCTGATGCTTGCGCCGGTTACACCATTAAAGGTGCAGAGGTATGCGTTCTGTGCGCCGATGATATTGTTCCGGAAGTCGATGAGTGAATTATGAGAGAATGGTGATTCTGTCTGGAAACTGTCGCGGGATGTAAACGGATCATATATTTTGCCGCCGCTGGTCTGTTGCCCCACTTCATTGCATATATCGCTGATGGAACCTATAATAGCCAGGAATGCCTGCTGGTGTGTGGTGTACCGGGTAGCGCCGCTACCAGCCTGCAGTATCTGCTGCTGGAAATCGCCGCCTGTCGTAGCCCAGCTCGTGTTCAGGCTGTCTATGTTGTTCAGTATATCCTGAGACAGCGCAAGCATATATTGTTTCTGGTTTGCGGTGATCGAATCCGCAGTTGCTGCGCCACTCTGGCCCCACAAGATAAACTCAAGCGGATGGTAGCCGCGCAATGACTGTATAAGGGTTTGAACTGTGCCTACATTCAGGGAAGGGCTGTTTGATATCAGCGAATCCAGCTCATGGTAATCCACCGGCCAGGTATCGGTGTTGGGGTCATAGTTATTGTCTTCCACCGGGCCAAACAGGAAGCCCTCGCAGGTTTCCCACGAGGTGCGTATGTCCCGCCACGCCTGGCGTGCGTTGGCCAGGTTGGCGTCAGTAGGTGTGGTGTTTAATGCTGTGACCGCACTATTGAGCGCAGTGGCCTTCGCCTGCAAGTTCTGGTACTGCGGCAGGGCCAGCTTCTGCACAAAATCGCTGAGCACCTGGTCTTCGGTTACCTTGGTGGTTGTGTTGTTGTTGGTTTTATGGCAGCCGTAAAACAGCGCTGCGACGCATGTGAGCGCTATGGTTATTTTTTTCATGACGTTTTTTTTAATTGAATAGATAATTGGTCTTTTGTGATCTGTGTTTGCAAATGAATCAGGTTATCTTGTGCGGGGCCTTTGGTCACGTGTCCTTCGTGGTCGAACTGGCTGCCGTGAAGGGCGCAGTAGTAGCTGTTTCCCGTTTTTACAAGTGGCTGGCCGGCATGGGTGCACATCAGCACCAAAGCCAGGTAAGTGCCGTCCGGTTTCTTTTGCACGGCCAGGTCATAGTTATAATTGTGGACCCGCACTATTTTGTAATTGTCTTTGTCAAATTCCACCGTAGGTATCGTAACAACGCCGTCCTGGGATTGCGTCTTTATTACACCAAGGGGAGTCTTGCAGGAATCAAGCAATGCGCTCATCAAAAAGCCCGAACTCAGTGCTATACATATACCACATGATCCTTTTATAAAATCCTTCCTGTCCATCTTAAAAAGAATATCCTATGCCTATGTTGAGAAATGAGTTGTTGGGATTGTATGGTAGTGCATTGGGGTTGGGATTCAATAGCAGGTCAGGGTTTTGAGGCCCGGTATGCATCAGGCGTACATCCGCTTTTATCACAACATGTGGAATAGGGAAATATCCGACCCCAGCAACCAGGTGCGATTGTTTTTCTGTGCCGTCATACACACCAGTTGTGGGTATCTGTGCATTAAGGTCGAGGACCTCGTATCGTGCAAATACATTTACCTGCTTACCACTGAATATACCTTTTTTCACAGTCTGCAGGACATTATATCCCAATTCCGCATAAGCGCCATAAATCTGGCTGGGCACATTGCTCGCATAAGCCCGGTTGATGCTTGCAGCTTCGGGTATCGAAATATTGCAGCCCAATGCTTTAAATGAAATGCCTTTGTTATTATACTGAATATCGCCCTCTGCCAGGTACAAAGGAGTTCCGAATACGCCCGATTCCAGTTGCAGGCTGTCGGCCGCCCTTGGGTTCAGCGGTGTAGTGCCGCCTGCATAGCCCGACACCTGGAATTTCCAGTTGCCGGCAAAAAAATGCACTGCAGCGGTCACAGCAAGGTTATTTGCCCCGGCAAACTGCCCCTCGGCCCGTCCGCCTGTGATGCCCGACCCGTGTTCAAAACTGGAATTGTTCAGCCCGTTCACTACGGCTATGCTATAGGTAAAAGGCAGTGCAGTGGTTTGCCCGTAAAAGCCAACCCCAATTTCCCGCCACGTAGAAGGAATGATCATCGTTTCTACCAGCGGCCTTTCTACACCATTGAAATTTATAGGCAGGTGGTTTTCATTTACAATGCCGATACGGGGCAAAAACAAGCCGGCAACAATATACTGGCGCGGGTTGAGGCTGAATTTGAGATATGCCTGCTCCATGCCTACTTCACCCGCAAAACTCCCGTTCTCAACTTTCGCATCCTCCACTTCCAGCTCAGAGAAAAAAGCAATGCGCCCGGTGAATTGGTGGCCAACAAAAAGCACTGCACGTTTAAGATCAACAAGAGATTGTTTCCTGTCAAAGTCGCGCTGATAGTACAGTTCGCCATAACCCGAAATAACGGTTTTGGCATGTCCCGAGCCATAAGTGTTCATGGAATCCTCGCCCGTATTGGCAATGAGCTGTTGGGCTGGGGTTTGGGCTGGCGTAACTGCTTGTTGTGCCCTGCTCCTTTGGCAAGTATAAAATAAAATAGAAAGTAAAAGTATGAATCTCAGCATATATATCCCGCGAAAAAGGGATGCAAAGAACGCCAGAATACTAGCTGAAATGTTTTATAAACGGGAAAACGATTTTTAAAAAAGGGAAAACAGCACGGTATTAAAAGAATATGATCTTCAATGCCCCCAGCAATATAACAACAAGTACAAAACCAACTAATATATAAGTCGTTGTATCGTCATTGCTCATTATTTTATGAAATATCCTTGACATCATGAAACGAAAATAAATACCTTTTCTTAATTATCAAAATATTACTCTGATAATTAATGATTTACGCTGAAATTAATAATTAATTCGATAAATGTAGGTACATATAATCAGCATATTTTGCCCGTACACTACACCTCATCAGTCTCCATATCCACAGCACCTCTCACAAGTTCCTGGCGTTTTGCAAAGGTTCAGCTCGCCGGATAGTTGCCGGCTAGCAAAAAATATTTTCAAAAATATTTTGTTAATTGTTTGTGAATAACAAAACCGTTTCTATCTTTGCAATCAGTTAACAAATTGGTTAACGAAAAACAACAACTCATTAACCAATTATTAAGAACCCCTAATTAAAAATGTATAGTATGAAAAATTGTACAAAATTACCCCAAACCACAACTATCCGAAACTTTTTTGCCTGAATAGCGGCCATACCTTTGGTTAAGAACGACCAAAACACAAAAATATGGGGCTATTCAAACGTAGTAAAAATAATAACAAACCGTTACTGCGCCAAATTCTGGATTTAATACC
>CAIRTW010000002.1 GCA_903881585.1 uncultured Bacteroidota bacterium
AAGCTACTTTTTAAGCCCTCAGCTTTCATTACCTACTATAACAGATAATACAACCAAGAACAACTTCGTTTTACAGCAAAAAGAAAAACCGCCTCAAAATTGCTTTTGAGACGGCCTCTTACTTCATAAAACTATCTCGGACAATACTAATTTTGTATCACAGCTCAAAAATACATAAGAAACCAATGCATTGTGATCTTTTGTATAAAATTAAACAAATTTATTTTTTCATTTAGTGTGCGGACTGGTATTATGTTGAAGCATTTCGAATCTTTGGTCGTGTACTTGAATTCTAACTTCGTGGCTACAAGCCAATTTTTTCGAAGCGGTCTGCCGATTTAAAACCACACCGTGGTGGTTCGGTGGTCGGTGCATGTGCGGGCAAGTTATGTATTGTAGGGGCAATGGGTTACGTTCATGGGCTTACTCATTTGCATTTTCGGAAAGTATAGGTTTATTTTACCTGATTATGAGAAAACACCTTTTCCTGGCAGCCTTATTATTTAGTCTTATTACTACCGCCGGTGCACAGATAAAAGATAATGCAATAGAGAAGATCATGTCTCAACGGGTTTTGACTGATGAAGACGTAAGTTTTAATGCTACCATTCTTATACCCCGTTTGTACAAAGAAAATAAGCAAGATACCATCAACGCCCTTATAGACTATTATGAAAGAAATTACGAGACAGGTGCGACTATTGTTCCTTATATCCTGATCAGTAAAATAAAAAACAAGACTTTTAAAGAGCAGCTTGAAAATAAGGCGCTGGTCGATTCTCCCGAACATTATCGCATGTCTGATTCTTTTTTTTATCTCGAAAACATTTTTGATCCCTTTCTTAGCTGGTATCTCGACAATTATAACATCGCCCATAACTCAGTTTATTCGGAGTATATCAGGACCGCTTATGGGGCCTATTTTGATTTCATAGTGTCGCTGTCCCGGGAGGAACTTAAAACACCAGGCCATACACCAGTTGAGCAATTTCTGCTAAACTTTTTTGTCCATCCTTCTGATACCATGTACAAAGAATTGAATAAGTCAGATTATAATGGCACTCAATTGCAACAGGCGTGGCGTAAATATCATAAAAAACATTCCGTAGTTTCTGGTCTTGACCTGGGCGTAAGTGCCGGTATGTGGGTGCCAGACGGGCACCTTTCGATAGTAGGCAGCCACCCTTATCTGGGCTATGTTGTGGGAGGGAAAAAAGATAAATGGATGTATGACCTCGCTTTGAATTTTAGTTTTTTACGGTCTCCCAATACTTACATCGTTAACATAAGCAACGTTGCCTATCCTACTAACTATTTTTTCGGCTATTATATTGGCCTGGATATTGGCTATGAGATAGCGAGAAAAAACAGGTCTGAGCTAGATCTGCTTGCCGGTATTGCATTAGCAGGGTTTCAGGAGTTATCTACTGACAACCCTTATTATAATACAACTAATAGCAACAGCGATGCCGGCAGTGTTTCCTGTGCAGATTTTAATGCCGGTATCGGTTACAGATTCTATCTTTCTTATCACAAAATAAAGGGCAAAAACGAAAAAAACTCATACCTCACCATACAGGCAAAGTATCATTATCTTCAGTTTGATAACGACGGAACTAACTTGCTGGGCAATGCCTGGACGATCGGTCTGATCTATGGCGGTTATTCACGGAAAGCAGACCATTATTACATTTCAAATGAGCGGTAAAAGTGAGCATATAGATACCGAGGGTAGATTCGATCTCAGATTTCTGCTCTCGCCACAAATTGTTACCTTCGCGGTCCCAGGCAATAGCTTTTTGAGCGAAGGCTTGCCGATAAATTAAAACCACACTTTATGCCGCAACGCGTTTACGACAATATCCTCCAGACCATTGGTAACACACCTTTAGTACGCCTGAACCGCGTAGTGGCCGACCTTCCCTGCAAGGTTTATGCTAAAGTGGAAACCTTCAACCCCGGTAACAGTATCAAAGACCGTATGGCTCTGAAGATGCTGGAAGTGGCTGAAAAAGAAGGGAAGATCAAGCCGGGCGGCACTATTATAGAGGGCACAAGCGGTAATACAGGCATGGGGCTTGCTATGGCGGCCATCATAAAGGGCTATCGTTGCATATTTGCGACAACTGATAAACAGAGCAAAGAAAAAGCCGACATACTCAAAGCGCACGGCGCGGAGGTGATCGTTTGCCCTACAAACGTAGATCCGGAAGACCCTCGCAGCTATTACCAGGTAGCCCGTCGCCTGCAGAAGGAAATACCTAACTCATGGTATGTGAACCAGTACGATAACCTCGCCAACCGCCAGGCGCACTATGAGCAGACAGGCCCGGAGATTTGGGAGCAAACCGAGGGTAAAATAACACACCTTGTAGTTGCCGCCGGCACTGGTGGTACCATAGTAGGCACGGGCAAATATTTGAAGGAGAAAAACCCCAACGTACAGGTCTGGGCCATAGATACTTACGGCAGCCTCCTGAAGAAATGGTTTGATACCGGCGAACTGGATATGGGCGAGGTACACCCCTACATTTCAGAAGGATTTGGTGAAGATTTTCTACCAGAGAATTACGATCGCGCTGCGCTTGACCATTTTGAAAAAGTAACCGATAAGGATGGTGCTCTTATGGCCCGCCGCATTACCCGCGAGGAAGGGATTTTTGTGGGCTATTCCGCAGGCTCGGTAGTTGCCGGCCTTCGCCAGCTTAAAGACAAACTAAAGAAAGACGACCTTGTAGTGGTTATTTTCCATGACCATGGCAGCCGCTATGTAGCCAAAGTTTACAACGATGAATGGATGATGGATCGTGGGTTCCTCGAAGTTAGCACCGTCCGTGACCTGATAGGTGGCCTGGGTCGCCGCAGGCTCGTAACTATAGATGAGGGCAGTAAAGTAATTGATGCGCTGACACTGATGAAAAAATACGATATTGAGCATATACCGGTGATGAAAGACCTTGAACTAACTGGTAGCATATCGCAAGCCAGCCTGTTCAAAAAGCTGATAGAAGAGCCAGATGTTCGCGACCAGCTTGTAGCAGATGTTATGGATAAACCCTTGCCCGTTGTAGATATGGATACAGCGCTGGAACGGCTCACACACTACATCAACAAAGACAACGGCGCAGTACTGACACGAGATGAAAGCGGCCAATATACAATACTTACCAAGTACGATATATTAAATGCATTTAGTAAGGGATAGGTCTAAATTGCTCAATGACTCAATTGCTCAATAACACTTAGCGGAGGAAGGCTGCTTTTTGACTTTTGAATTTTCACTTTTGAATTTTTAACATGCGCAGCCTCAAAGAATTAACCGTCGATATAGTTAAGAAGCCGCCGGTATCATTCCCGGTCATCGGCTTGTTTCATTTGTTGTGGTTCATTTACACCATTTGGAGCGATCGCCACGAGCCATTCCCCGACTTGGTTTGGCTGGAAGTACTCTGGATGTTTGGATATACAACCTTCTGGATAGCGGCCTGTGATCTGCGCAAATGGGGTGCTATGGGTTATATCGTTCTTACTCTCGTTAATGCTTGTGTATATTTAGCCACCAGGAACCACAAAATTCCACTTGGATATTTCAGTGATATGTTCTTGCTCGATGGCCTGTTTAGTATATTTCTTGTCTTTTACTACAAAAAATTTAAATAATGAGTACCCGTGTATTCACGGATATGATCGGTAAGGAGGTCACCATTGGTTTCCCGCCTATGCGTATCGTCTCATTGGTGCCGTCACAAACCGAATTGCTTTACGACCTGGGCCTCAATGAAGAAGTAGTGGGCATCACTAAATTTTGTGTTCACCCCAATGACTGGTTCAGAACAAAAAAAAGGATAGGGGGAACCAAAACACTGCACCTCGATATTATCAGGTCACTCCAGCCCGATCTCATCATCGCCAACAAAGAAGAAAACACTAAAGAACAGGTGGAAGAGCTTGCCATCGAATTTCCGGTATGGACCAGCGATATTCAAACCCTCGAACATGCCCTGGCAATGATAACACAGGTTGGGCAGATCGTTGGCAGGAGCGAACAAGCCCAAACCTTGCTCAAAGAGATCCGGCATGGATTCAACCATTTAGCAAGGGATGCAAAACCCAAGCGCGTAGCTTACTTTATCTGGCGAAACCCATGGATGTCTGTTGGTGGAGATACATTTATCAATGACATGATCCAAAAGATAGGGTGGATAAATGTATTCTCTGATAAACAACGTTATCCCGAAATTAACCTTCAAGACTTAAAGGAAAAGAACGTAGATACAGTTCTCCTCTCCTCCGAACCATACCCTTTTAAAGACATTCACATTGCAGAGATAAAGGCCGTATTGCCTAAAGCTGAAGTGATGCTGGTGGATGGCGAAATGTTTAGCTGGTACGGCAGCCGGATGAAAAAGGCGATAGATTATTTCAAATTATTAACTGAAAGTCAATAAAAATACGTTTTTTATTAAATAATCAAAAATGGCACTATTTTTGCGGCATATAGGGAAATTCCAGCCCCTAATGAAACAACTATCAATTTTTACACTCGGCGTCTTATTGTCGTGTGCCCAGGTTTCTTCTGCCCAGGAATTGAAGGGAGACCAGGAACTGTCTGCAAGCTATGGCCGCGAATCCGGTACCGATATGATTCGCGGCTTTTCAGGTGCCCGCTCACGGCCAAGTGGAGATTATGGGTCGTATAACAGCGGCACTTTTAATTCGGGCAGCATGTTTGTCACCTACAGGTACGCGCTGTGCAAGCGGCTTATTTTTGGCGCCACGCTTGGAACCGAATTCGTTTCCTTCAACCACTATTCAAATAATGGCCCGCGCGATCTGCCGCCGGCATTGCTTGGCCAGTACAAAGCAAATATCACCACATTGGCATTTGAGCTAAAGCCGGTTTATTACAATGGGTCGTTGGTGCAGCTGTACGGGATCGTTGGCCTGGGTGGCAGGTATTATAGCGAGCATCAGGTATCCGGGCAAAGCACGGGTGGTACCTTAGATTATTTTCCTAATTTATTTCTCAACTCCCAGTGGACGCCCATCGGTGCCCGCATAGGGAAAAAGCTTTCGGGCTTTGCTGAATTTGGATTAGGCTACAAAGGCTTGGTAAGTGCGGGTGTTTGTTATAAATTTAGCAGGAAAACGGTAACGCCTGTGGCGAAGCCGGAATAACTGTTAAGTTCCATGAATAGAAACATAGCCGTAATCATTTTTTTTCCTGTTTGCTATTAGCTACTTCCTGCAAAACAGGCAGAACGCCAATATGTATTGACTGCAAAAATGCACCAAAGGCCATTGGGCCATACTCACACGCTGTAAAAACAGGCAATTTAATATACACCTCGGGCCAGGTAGGTATATCACCAGCCACAAATATGTTTGCCGGTAACGATATCAGTTCCCAAACCCACCAAGCACTGAAAAATATTAAAGCTGTAGTGGAAGAAGGTGGCTCAGATATGGAACATGTGGTCAAAGTAACGGTTTTCCTTAAAGACATGAACGACTTTGCAACGGTCAACAGCATTTACAAAGATTACTTCCCTGCACTGAAGCCTGCACGGTCCACGGTTCAGGTAGCACGGCTGCCCAAAGATGCCCTGATAGAAATAGAATGTGTTGCAGTGACTAAGTAATCCTGTATGCACTGGTTTCCACTTTTTATTTAATTTTATTCGAAATAGACGATCATGAAAAAACTAGCTGCTCTTTTTTTTGCAGGAATACTACTTGCCACCATAAATATCGCAAATGCCCAAAGTTGCTGTCAGAAGCCTGGTGGCAATGATATGAAAGCCCTGGCGCTCAACAAATCGTTTAAAGCAGCGCATGAGGCGCCGTTGCCATTGAGCTATACAGCAAAGAGCGGAACTATGATCAAGTTTCATACTTCTAATGGTAAGGACGGCCATGCCTTCTATGTACCCGCCGACGAAACCACTGATAAGGTGCTTTTTATCTTTCACGAATGGTGGGGCCTCAATGACTACATAAAAAGAGAAACAGAAAAATGGCAGCAGGAACTGGGTGGCCATGTTGCCGTTTATGCCATAGACTTATACGATGGTAAGGTCGCCACTACCGCCGATGAGGCAGGAAAACTGATGAACGCACTCGACCCGAAAAGAGGCGAAGACATTATCAATGGTCTGATAAAAAAAATAGGTGACGATAAAAAAATCGCGACACTTGGTTGGTGCATGGGTGGCAGTTGGGCGTTTACAGGCTCGGTATGCGCTGGTGGCCGGGCCCTTGGTTGTGTTATGTACTATGGCTTTCCGGAGAAAGACGCTGCCCGTGTGAAATCCGTAAAGGCAAATGTGTTGTATATATATGGCACTCAGGACAATTTTATTAAACTAACAGACGTCAAGGTATTTGGCAATGCGCTTATTAAATCAGGCCACGGTTTTACGCTCCAGAGCTACGATGCGCCACATGCTTTTGCGAATCCCAGCAACCCTAAATACAACGAAGTAGCCGCAGGAGACGCTCATAATTTGGCGCTTGCCTTCCTGAAAAGTGAGTTGTCTTTGCAATGATGCTGCAGTCTGGTTAGCTATATTCATTTTTCTGCGCTCGCATATTTGTGCACCTCAAGCGCATCAGGGCACTCCACCAACAACTGGCCGATTGTTTTGTGCAGCTTTGGGTGTACATAATCTGGGGCCAGTTCCACAAGTGGTATCAAAGTAAAACGCCGCTCCTGCATATAAGGGTGAGGTATTACCAGATCCGGGCTGTCCACTATTTCTTCATTATACAGGAGTATATCTATATCTATTATCCTTGGGCCCCATTTCACAGTACGGTGCCGTCCCATAGCTTCTTCTATACTTAATATGGCTGCCAGCAATGCCTGGGGCGCTTTAGATGTTTCTATACTAACGACCATATTCAGGAAATCAGGCTGCTCCGCGATACCCCATGCTTTTGTCTCATACACAGAAGATCGTTTTACGAGGGTTCCGCATTGTTCTGAGATCAGCTTTATTGCTGTCTCCAGCCACAATATGCGGTTTCCTTCATTACTCCCGAGAGATAAATAGGCGAGGTTCATTGGCTCAAAGATAATGGCCAAAGTTTATACGCATTTAACCAATTATTGCAATTGCTGCCTGTATCTTTGCACATTATTAAAATGAAAACATATTATGAGGGATTTTTTTAAGTCATTTTTTGCATCGCTCCTGGCCATCATTGTTTCCGGGTTTATTTTGGTTGGGCTCATTATAGCCTGCGCGGTAAGCCTGTCTAAATCGGTAATGGACAAAGAAGATAAAAAAATCACTGGCAATATACTGGTGATCGATCTGTCTAAGAGCATCCATGAACAGGGACAGACCAACTCGCTTGCGTTGCTTGGCAATAAGTCAGGGTATGAGGCAGGTCTGTATGATATTATTCAGGCCATAGATCATGCTAAAACAGATGCCAATATCAAAGGTATTTTACTGAAACTAAAACCATCGCCTAACGGCTGGGCTACCATGCAGCAACTGAAGCTGGCGCTTGACGATTTCAAAACCTCGCACAAGTTCATTTACGGCTATGGTGAAGAAATATCGCAGGGTGCATACTATGTGGCATGCAGCGCCGACAGCATCTACCTGAACCCCGGGGGCGACCTCGAGCTGAAGGGCTTCGCTACAGTTATGCCGTTCTTCAAAGGCACACTTGATAAGCTGGAGCTGCAGCCGGAGATATTCTATGCCGGTAAATTCAAGAGCGCTACAGAGCCGTTCCGCGCAGATAAGATAAGCGACCCCAACCGGCAGCAGATCATGGCCTACCAAAACGGGCTTTGGAACCAGTTTCTCGAAAGTGCTGCAAAATATACTCATTCTGATAAGGCCGCAGTTAACGATCTCGCAGTTCAGGGAACCATACAAGTCCCCGAGGATGCGGTAAAGAATAAAGTAGTTGCCGGCTTGCTTTATTGGGACCAGGTAGAACAACGGCTGCGCGCACGCACAGGGCAAAACGTAAATGAAGACATCAGGTACGTTTCTCTGAACGACTATGCCAATAGCGAAAAGGGTGATGACCGGGTTAGCGAAAACAAGATTGCCGTGATATTTGCCGAAGGTGATATCATCGATGGTGAGCAGACCAATGAGCGCGAGATCGCCTCCAAAGATATGTGCGAAGAGATCCGCAAAGTTGCCAATGACAATAAAATTAAGGCAGTTGTGCTGCGTGTGAACTCTCCTGGCGGCAGCGCATTGGCGTCCGAGGTAATACTTCGTGAGCTTATACTCTTGAAGCAGAAGAAACACCTTATTGTTTCAATGGGCGACTATGCGGCATCGGGTGGTTATTATATATCCAGCATGGCGGATAGCATTTTTGCTATGCCAAACACCATAACGGGCAGTATTGGCGTATTCAGCATGATGTTCAGCATTGATAAGCTGATGAAAAACAAGCTAGGTGTCACCTTTGATGAAGTAAAGAATGCGCCATATGCCGATCTTCCTACGTCATCCCGCCCGCTTACTCCGGATGAAGCTAAACGTATGCAAAGCTCCGTGGACACTATTTACGAACGATTTAAAAACCATGTTGTAGCTGGCCGTAAGCTATCGCTTGCAAATGTGGACAGTATAGCACAGGGTAGGGTATGGACCGGGTCTGATGCCCTTGGCATTGGCCTTGTTGACGGCCTCGGCGACCTCGATCGCGCTATTGCCAGTGCAGTGGCTATCGCCAAAGTCAGCGATTACAAAGTTGTTACTTACCCCGAGCCTTATGATAAACTGAACGCGCTATTGCGCAGGTTCGGTGCAAAAACCGACGCCAGCGTGGCTGTGAAAGCCGCCATGAAGGAAGAAATGGGCGAAGGATACCAATGGTACGAACAAGTGCAGAACCTGCGCAAAGTAAACGGCAAGGCCATGATGATGATGCCATTTAAGATGAATGTGCAGTAGATGTGCGCTGCATGAGAGACCTCTCCCAAAGGAGAGGGTGAAGTAGAATGAGTGGTCTGATTTCTCATATTATCTGCTCGCTGTTTCTTGCAGGCTCACGACTTACGACTCACTACAAAAAAATGACAATACTAATAACCAACGATGACGGCATAACCTCACCGGGCATACGCGCCCTGGTAGATGCTGTCCGCGACCTCGGCAGGGTAATTGTTGTAGCCCCAGACAGTCCGCAGTCCGGTATGGGCCACGCCATAACCATAGGCGACCCGTTGCGACTAAACAAGGTGGACGTGTTTGACGGTATCGACTCCTGGCAGTGCAGCGGTACACCTGCCGATTGCGTAAAACTGGCCCGGGATAAGATACTCCACGCCAAACCCGATATTTGCCTCAGCGGCATAAATCACGGTGCCAATCATTCCATAAACGTCATCTACAGCGGCACTATGAGCGCAGCTATGGAGGCAGCTATAGAGGGTGTCCCATCCATCGGTTTTTCTTCATTGGACTATCGGTTTGATGCAGATTTTACAGTAGCAAAAACCGTTGCTCACGACCTTGCAAGACGCATGTTGTCCGGCACTATGCCCCCACACCTGCTGCTCAATGTGAACATACCCGTCTGCACCCCGGCTACCTTCAAAGGAATGAAAATATGCAGGCAGGCTTATGCCCGCTGGGCAGAGGAGTTTGACCACCGCAAAGACCCCCGTGGTAAAGACTATTACTGGATGACCGGCAAATTCATAAATATGGATACGGGTACAGGCACAGATGTTGAGGCTCTAAAAGAAGGCTATGCATCCATTGTTCCAATAAGGATTGACTTTACCGATACTAAGATGAAGGAATGGCTGGAGAAAGAGTGGAAGTTTTGATTTTTTTAAACTGGAATTTGGATTGTTTCTTCGGTGGAATTTTTTGAGCTAATCCCAATCGAAAAGCAATCCTAGTTACAAATTCCCAATTCCGGAAAAACAAAAAAATGATCTACAAAGTAATAGGTTTAATGTCAGGCAGTTCACTCGATGGGCTGGATATAGTGCATGTACAACTGGATGAAGTGCGCGGACAATGGAGCTACGAGATACTTCATGCCGATTGCATACCCTACACTGAGCAATGGGCCACCGACCTGCGCGACGCCACCAACAAGAATGTAGGAGAATTCCTGAAACTTCATACCAGCTATGGACGTTACCTGGGCGAGTCCGTCAATGAGTTTATTACAAAGTTTGAACTAAGCCACCAGGTGCATTTTATCGCATGTCATGGCCATACCGTTTTTCACGAGCCACAGAGCCGCACCACCTGCCAGATCGGCGATGGCGCCGCTATAGCTGCTGTTACCGGCCTTCCTGTTATCAATGATCTAAGGGCTATGGATGTAGCGCTCGGCGGCCAGGGCGCACCCATAGTGCCCATCGGCGATAAACTGCTTTTCAGTAACTATGACTATCTGCTCAATATAGGCGGCATAACCAACATTACCATACAATCAAAGGCAATTGCATTTGACATATGCCCCGCCAATCAGGTACTCAACACCCTCGCTGCCCGCGAAGGAAAGGCAATGGACGAAGATGGTAATATGGCATCGGTGGGTACACTATTACCCGGCATACTAGAAGAGCTTAATGATGGAGAATACTATAAGCAGCAACCTCCAAAATCGCTGAGCAATGATGCTGCAATGGAACTTATGTTCCCCAAATTATCAGAAAACGAACAGAACAATTATGACCTCCTCCATACCGCCACAATACATATAGTGCAGCAAATAGCAGCAGCTTTGCAACATTATCCGCATCAAAAGGAACAGGCTACATTACTTGCAACGGGTGGGGGAGCCTTCAACACCTTCCTTATTACCGAACTGCAAAAAGCGTTATTACCTCATAATATAGCGGTAGTAGTGCCTGATGCTAATTTGGTAAAATATAAAGAAGCCATCGTAATGGCTCTTATTGGTACCCTGCGCTGGCGCGAAGAGGCGAACGTCCTTAGTTCTGTCACGGGTGCAAGCCGTGATAGTGTAGGCGGGGCCTTGTGGATAGCATAAGAAAGCATCAGGATTGCTGCTTGTGGAAGGATATACCTACCCGTTTAATGTGTTCAATAAGCTCTGTATTATCTATGTGTTCGATAATAGATAGATCAAAGGTGTAGGGCAAGTAGAGTTCATCGAGTGCCAGGCCGATACTATTAAGTATGTAAAGATCTAGTTTGCTTCCGGAGAATGCCAGGTCTATATCAGAGCCGTGTTTATAATTGCCTTTTGCCCTTGAACCATAAATGATCACTTCGTCAATCTCCGGAAATGAGGCAAAAACACTTTGTATTTGTTTGATAATGGCTTCGTTCAGTCCGAATTTCATTTTGCAAGTATTTTCTCAATTTCATTTTTCAGTGCAGCATATTGCCCGAAATATTTGTCCAGAATACTTTGGGCTATTTCATCCGCTACCTTCTCATTATAAGTGTGAGCGGTGCGGTTCCTGTCTTTCAGCATTTGCATCCAAATATCACCATCAATAATCAGCCCCCTTTTAAATGCGATTTGTATTGCATCGCGGCTACCCTGAATGCCACCCTCTCCCTGGTTTTCATAAAAGTCTTTTATGGTATTCCATGCCAGTTCATAGGTGTATTCAAAGGCTTGTATCATGCCTTGTTCTTCCATGAAGTTCAGCTCAGTTCCTTTGTCAACGAACATCTGTAACTGGGACAGTGCTTTTTTATAGTTATCAAAGCGTTGTATCCAGCGAATATCTGCATTATTCATATGTAGTATGTTGTCATTTTTGCGGGGTCCGGTTAAATATTTTCATGCACAATTCCTGTACAGTTTTCCTGTACAAAGTAATTAAAAAAACCTTGCGGACAACCCCGCTAACCTTTTTTAACGTTACAATTTGCGTTAAATCGCCTATATTCGCAGCCTAAATCTCATCAATCTAAATGGTACAAACAGATTATATACATGTGCCTTACGGCAGAACAGTGCATGGAGAGGAAGAGGTAGAAGCAGTGGTGAAGGTATTGCGCACGTCAACACAAATGGGCAAGAATGTCCGTGATATGGAAAGCCGCGTTGCGGAGCTCTACAAAAAGAAGTATGGCATTGGGGTAAACAGCGGATCTTCCGCCCTGTACCTTGCCGCAGACCTTATGAATTATGAGGAAGGCAGCGAGATCATAACCCCTGCGCTTACATTCTCTACCACGGTAGCCCCGCAGGTGAAAAAAGGCTGGCTCCCAGCCTTCGTGGATGTGGAAGAAGGAACTTATAACATAGATGCAAACAAGGTAGAGGAAATGATAACGCCAAAAACAAAGGCGATGATCATACCTAACCTGATGGGTAATCTGCCCAACTGGAAACAACTCCGCGAAATAGCCGATAAGCACAACCTGTTTGTACTGGAAGACTCTGCCGATACCATCGGTGCAGAGATAGATGGTGCATCCAGTGGTCGCTATACCGATATGAGCACTACAAGCTTTTATGGGTCGCACATTATCAACTGCGCTGGTAACGGTGGTATGCTTTGTGTGAACACCGAAGCATATTACGACCGTGGGCGCCTGCTCCGTAGCTGGGGCCGCAGCTCATCTTTGTTTGTAGAGAGTGAAAAAATTGAAAATCGTTTTAATGTAGAAGTAGATGGCATTCCTTACGATGCGAAATTCGTGTTCGAAGAGCCGGGATACAATATTGAACCATCTGAAATAGGCGCCGCATTTGGCCTCGTGCAGCTCGATAAGCTGAATAAGAACATAGATACCCGCACTGCCAACTACAACCGTATGCGCGAGTTCTTCACCCAGTACGAAGAGTTCTTTATTTTGCCTAAGCAATTGCCTAATTCACGCACCGGTTGGCTGGCATATGCTTCCACCATCCGTGAGAGTGCACCATTCATACGCCGCGACCTGCAGATATTCCTCGAAAAGAGAAACATCCAGACCCGCACCGTATTTACCGGTAACATCCTTCGCCAGCCTGGTTTCAAGCATGTGCCAAGCAAAGTGGCTAAGAACGGTTATCCTGAATCAGATAAAGTAATGCGCGGTGGTATGCTGCTCGCCTGTCACCATGGGCTGAATGATGAGCAGATAAGCCACGTTATGGAGAGTGTCACCGAGTTTATGAAAACCGTATAAATTAATGTATTTCGATATTGTATTACTGGTTTACCTGGCTTACAAGAATAATGTAAGAGCAAAGCAGAAGGCGCAGAACGGACTGGCGTGGGCGTTTATCACAGCACTGAGTTTCCTGGTCACGTATTTCGTGGGCATCTTCTTTGTATTGGTGTTTTTCTGCAGAGATGTGTTGAAACTGCCGCAGTTAAGCGCTGCCGACTATAAAACGAGGCAAGCCGTGGCCCAGCAGGTGACCGATGCTTTTGCTTCAAACCCATTGCATCTTATTACTGTAGAATTGTTCGGCCTGGGCGGTTACCTGCTCATTCGCTACATCCTCGACCGTATGCCTGATAAAAAACAACCCGAAGTGCATTGGATGGATAAGATGGGTGGTAAAGAAGAAATTTGATCCTTTTATAACTAATGAAATATTTACAAAAAAGCTTCCTGTTCCAGGAGGCTTTTTTGTTTTATATTTAAAAATTGGCATAATATTTGCTTTTTTTACTCCTGAAACGAGAGAAATGTTAGTGGGGGAGCGGTGTTTTTTTAAAAAGCAGTCCACTACTAACATTTCTCTCTTTTTTTACGCCTACAAGATATTACCCCAAACCATCGTCAATGTACCTTATGAAAAATCTGTACCTCTCCTTAATAGCCTTGCTATGTTCCTTTTCTTCTTTTGCCACGGTAGGGCCTATAAGCGGAGCACTTGCTGTCTGTCAGGGAGTGAGTACTGCACTAACGGATGCCACAACCGGAGGTACATGGAGCAGCAGCAATCCGGCTATCGCAACCGTTGGCAGTACCGGGGTTGTAACTGGTGTTTTCACAGGTAGCAGCAGCGTGGGAACAGCGACCATTAGTTATATGGTTGGCGTTGCTTATTCTACCGTAGTAGTAACTGTAAACCCTTATCCGACTGCTATTTTAGGCACATTAGCACTGTGTGTGGGTTATACAACGGCATTAACCGATGCTACTGCAGGTGGAACGTGGAGCAATTATTTTTCCGGTGATGCAACAATTGACCCATCTTTAGGGATTGTAACCGGGCTTGCAGCCGGTACTTTGGGGATCACTTATACCCAGCCAACAGGCTGTTTTGTTACGGCTGTGGTAACGGTAAACGCTGCACCCGCGCCTATATCAGGCTCGTTATCCACATGCGTTGGTGCGTCAACCGCTCTGACTGATGCCACACCTTTCGGTGTCTGGAGCTCCAGCAATCCCGCCATTGGCTCCGTTTCAACCACAGGTGTTGTTACGGGCGTTTCAGTGGGAGTGGCTCATATTAACTATGTATTAGGTACCGGCTGTATGGTGGCAGCCACTGTGTCCGTCAACCCTTCCCCAACCCCCATTCTTGGTACACTATCCGCCTGTGACGGGCAGGCAACATTTTTGAGCGATCTTACACCCGGTGGCACCTGGAGCAGCAGTAATCCAATAATTTACAACATTAGTCCGGTTACCGGCATAGGCACGGGCATTAGTTCGGGTACTGCTGTTGTTAGTTATTCTATTGGCTCTGCTGCTTGCTCCGCTATAGCAGTTGTCACAATAAACCCCCTTCCCGGTCCCATATTGGGCACACTCACTTTGTGTGCCGGATCATCAACTACATTAACCGATTCATACCCCGGCGGCACATGGACCAGTCTTACTACTGTTGTTTCACCTACGGGTGTTGTGACCGGGGCAACACCTGGAGTGGACATAATTACCTACACAAGCGCTGCGGGATGCACTGTGACAACCGTAGTGACGGTTAACCCTATACCTCCGGCAATAACCGGCGCTACAAGTGTTTGTGTTGGTGCAACTACAACTCTGACTGATGCAGCAGTGGGTGGCATCTGGAGCAGCGGTAATACTTCAATTGCCATTGTAGGTATCTCTACCGGTATTGTAACTGGCATTACCGCAGGCATCACTGCCATAACTTATACCTTGGCAACCGGATGTGCTACCACCACCACAGTCGCGGTAATCACCTGCACCTGCTCGGGCACACCCGCAGGCGGTATTGCAGTGGCAAGCGATACTGCCCACTGTTACGGATACCCAACTACGTTTAGTCTCTCCGGAGGCGTCATGATATCATCGGCGTTTTCGTTCCAATGGCAGACATCGCCTGACGGTACCACCTGGACCGACCTTGCCGGCGCCACTACTGCCACCTATACTTATCTTGCGCCAGTATCGCAGTACTACCAGTGTGTAGTTACCTGTGTTGCCAGCGGCCTCACTGCCAGTTCATCTCCCGTCCATGTTACCATAACCAATGTTATCGGTTCTCATAATGTCATCAGTACACCGGATACCGCCTGCAATGCAGCTCATTTCTATATCAGCACTTGCGGCCTTTCTTCGGCCTATAATGTAACTACTTATTTTGGCGATGGCTTATCTTCGAATGTGCCGCTCACCGCCACAAGCCTTTGCCACGCTGATGTGTACCATTCCTATGCGTCCGCAGGCACTTACTTCGTAAAGCAGGTTTTGTTTAATGGTACAACCCCTCTGGATTCTATTACTTTCAGTTACGAATATTTGTACTGCCATACGTTGCCATTAAAATTCTATTTCGATGCCAACTCCAATTGCGCATTTGACGCTGGCGAAGTTTATAATACGTTGCCTGTATCGGTGGAGGTTGATTCTAACGGCACCGCCATCGATACGCTCACTGCTACCAGCGGATTGTACTGCAAAGCATTGGGGCCGGTGGGCACCGTTTACGGTTTTACTGTTTTGCCTTTACCCGGTAGCCTGGTTGTATCAT
>CAIRTW010000003.1 GCA_903881585.1 uncultured Bacteroidota bacterium
CAAGCTTTTCTTTTAATTGCGCGTCTGTAAGATGATTTACTAACTCTAAGGTTCGCATAAAAAGCAATTTGAACTCCAAAGATAGTAAATTATTATTTTATCATTATTGATAGCGGTTTATTATGAAAGCCGTTATATAAAGCAATATATTTCCATTAAAAAAGCAGATAGTTTTGTAACATCTGCTAAACAGATTTTAAAACAAATTGTTTAACTTTGAATGGTGAAAAAGAACACACCCCATATAACACAATTACCTGTCGAAAAAGTTATAAACAATGGTAGTACCATTGAATATGTCCTTCCTTTAGGGGGAGATGGCTGGATGGTTAAAAATAGCCGATCCAAAACATTCACTGTAATTACTGATAATAAAAGAGAAGCGGTTTCTATTGCGAGAGGTATAGCCAAAACCAAGCAAATTCAATTGGAGATATATGGCAGGGATGGCAATATAGAGAAGACTGAAAGTTATGCGTCGTAAAATTATTCAGCCAAGTCATTGCTCATTTTGCCCTTACCTTTGCACACATTTTGCCCAAAACAGGAATGTCAAATAATGCGGGCATTTTCAAATTTGCACATTTTCAAATTTTCAAATTAGTATGGCTTTACAGGCAGGTATAGTAGGATTACCAAACGTAGGAAAATCAACATTGTTTAATGCGGTGAGCAACAGTGCCAAGGCGCAGGCGAGTAACTACCGTTTTTGTACCATAGAGCCCAATGTGGGCCAGGTAGATGTGCCGGATGAGCGTATGGCAAAACTTGCGGAGCTGGTACAGCCGGAGCGCATAGTGCCTACCAGCTTTGAGTTTGTGGATATAGCCGGCCTCGTAAAGGGCGCCAGCAAAGGCGAAGGGCTGGGCAATAAGTTCCTCGCCAACATACGGGAGGTGGATGCGATAGTGCATGTGATACGCTGTTTTGAAGACGAGAACATATTGCGCGATGAGGGTGACATTAACCCCATTGCCGATAAAGAGATCATAGACACCGAGCTGCAGCTAAAGGACATGGACAGCGTGGAGAAGAAGATACAGCGCGTGGAGAAGATGCTCAAAGCCGGTGACCCTAAAATAAAAAGGGCGCACGAAGTGCTGCATAATTGCCTGAAGCACCTGGGCGAGGGCAAGAACATACGTGGCTTACAGCTGGAAGGAGATGACCGGGAAGCGATAGCCGATATATTCCTGCTTACAGACAAACCCGTGCTTTATGTAGCCAATGTGGACGAAGCAGCCCTGCTTACCGGCAACAAATACTCTGATGCACTGGTGAAAGCCGCAAATGAAGAAGGCGCACAGGTGATCGTGATGAACAATTCCATCGAAGCGCAGATATCTGAGCTGGATAGCGTGGAAGATAAGGAGCTGTTCTTTGCAGAATACGGTCTAACAGAGCCGGGCCTCAACCGACTGATACGCAGCACTTACAAGCTACTGAACCTCATCACCTACTTCACTGCTGGTGTGCAGGAAGTACGCGCATGGACCATTCACCAGGGATGGAAAGCGCCACAAGCTGCCAGCGTGATACATACCGATTTTGAAAAGGGTTTTATCAAAGCAGAAGTGATCGCTTATAATGACTATGTACACTACAAAACTGAGGCTGCATGCCGCGAAAGCGGTAAGCTGCGTATAGAAGGCAAGGAATACATAGTACATGACGGCGATGTAATGCACTTCCGGTTTAATGTGTAACTTACCCTTTGAATGTCAAAATTCGGTAGGCGAGGTATCGCCCAAAAAGGTTTCTCGCAAAGCCGCAAAGCTCGCAATTCCCTCATTTTGTTTTTAAGACCGCCAAGCGCGAGTATATTTGTTTGTGCCGATTTTCAGTTTTTAAAAAGGGTTGTAGCCATAAGTCGTGAGTCGTAAGTCTGCGGGTGCTGTTTTTATTTTCTGTGTTGCGGGGCTTTTGATGTTCCTCGCAAATGGATTGTGTTCCTGCCATCAACATCCACAACTAAAAGCGATTGCGAATGATCCGATCGTAAAAGGAGCTGCCGACAGTTCAAACCAGCACATTGTTGACAGTGCCGTTTCATTGCTAAAGTCAGGGTACATTGTACTGCGGATGGGCCTGGGTGCGGATAGCCGCATGCTGGCACAGATGAACCGGAAAGACAAATCTTACTCTCATTGCGGCATTGTAATGGTCGAAAACGGGTATCCATTTGTATATCACAGCATAGGCGGCGAAAACAACCCGGATGCGCGGCTCAGGCGGGATTCCGCCCGTTTTTTCTTTTCGCCGGTTTATAATATGGCTCTCGCTATTGTGCGCTACGATCTTGATTCGGGCAAGCTGGACGAACTGGGAAGAGTGGTACGCGCATACTACAGGCAGCGGCCAAAATTTGATCTGAAATTCGATCTGCGAACCGATGACAAGCTTTATTGTTCCGAATTCGTCTATAAAGCAGTTAACAAGGCTGCCCGCGACACAGCGTACATCGGCACTACTTCTGCGGCTGGTTTACGGTTTGTGGGCATCGACAATTTGTTTGTTACGCCCCACGCACATATCATTTGGCAAACGGCTTTTAAGTAATAACTTTGCCGCAAACGGAAAAACAGGCATGAAACGACTAATGTTTACATCTTTGGCTTTGATAATGGCGGCTTTCATGTGGGCGGGCTGCAGTAAAAATACCCCGAAGGATGTAGCATATAACTGGCTTACCGCCTTTAATCACCTCGACTTCGATGCGGCCAAAAAACTATCGACTGCCGATACAAAGAACCTGCTGTACTCTTTGCAGATGCTTACCGATAATGTGGCTGATTCCAATAAAAAAGAACTGAAAAGGGTTGTCATTACCATTAAGGATGTGAAGGTGAACGGGGATAAAGCGGTTGCAACCTATACCGCTTCGGATAACCCAACCAAAGAGCAAATGCTTAATCTCGTAAAAGAAGGTGATAACTGGCATGCGCAATTCAGCAAGGTGGACCTTATGGCGGAAGTGCCGGAAAGCATGACCGACCCGGCATCGGGTGCAGACAGCACCGGTGCTGCCGGTGCCCCGCAGGACACCACCATGTCTGCTGACGGAAACCGGGCAGATACAGGTAAGCATTAGGGGGGATAAACAAATACGCTCGTCGTGAGTAAACAATATACTTTGCATAAACTCTTTGAGAGAGAAAATATGAGTCACATCACTCATTCCACCTCACCCTCTACCCGTCCGAACGGTTTGGCCGGGCGGGCTTCGGAGAGAGTCGGGGAGCGGTTTTTGGTTCTTTTATTTATTCTCTTCCTCTCCGCCTGTGCTCCCGGCAGCAAAACTGCACCTACGGAGCTGTTCCCTGTAAAAGTGGGATCGCAATATGGCTATATGGACCGCACCGGGAAAATGGTTATAACACCCCAATTTTCGCAGGCCGGTTGTTTTTCTGATGGGCTGGCATATGCGGCTGTCGGCGATGATAATTCAAAGTGGGGCTACATAAACACTACCGGTGAGTTTGTGATAAAGCCCACGTATTGGAACGGGACCTCATTTCGCGAGGGCCTTGCTTTCGTGGTCACGGCTGATGGTGGGCCGGTGGCTATTGACAAAACAGGCACTGTAAAATTTGAGACAAAAGATGTGGAGGAGGTGGGCTACTTCTGTGAAGGGTATGCTGCCTTTAGTCTGCTTACAGCCGAGGGTGAGAAGTGGGGCTTTATGGATAAAGAAGGCAAAACGAAGATCACTGCACAGTATGCCGGCGTGAGCTTTTTTTCGGCTGGTATGTGTGCTGTTATCAATGATGAGGGTAAATGGGGCTTCATAGACAAGAAGGGGGATCTGAAGATCGGGTATCAATATGACAACGTAGCTACATTTACCGGCAACCGGACTGCGGTATGTGTAGATGGGAAGTGGGGGGCCATAGATAATACCGGCAAGTACATCATACAGCCGCAATATGCAGATATGCATATGGACAGGGATGGTTTTGTGGTAGCAGACGGCGATAAATTTGGTTGGGTGGACAATAGTGGAAAGGTGGTCATCGCGCCGCAGTTTGAAAGGGCATTTCCGTTCAATGGCGGCAAGCTGGCCCCTGTGCGGTCTGGCGGTAAGTGGGGATATGTTGATCATTCGGGCAAGATCGTTGTGCAGCCTCAGTACGATTTTGCATTTGGCTACGATGGCAATATGGCACTCGTGCAGCAAAACCACAAAGAAGGCTTTGTAAATGAGGCCGGCGCCCTCTCTGTTCCTATCTCTTTCGATGATATGTCGCCCGATTATTACACCCGCTATTTTGTAGGGATCTCATCTGCCAGCAGCATAATTACCAACAAGAACGAACCGTTGTTCGTGGCCTACAAATGGCTTACCCGGTTTTTCCAGATGGATTTTGAAACAGCCAAATCATTCTCTACAGAAGATACAAAGAACCTCATAGACCAGTTCGCCGGTATGACTAATCTTATGCCCGATTCGTCAAAGCAGGAAATGATGAGCATAAAAGTTGCGGTAACAGACCCAAAGGAAAGCGGCGACAATGCCACCGTTGCCTACGCCACATCTGATAACCCCGGGAAAGCACAAACGTTGTATCTTGTAAAAGAAAAAGACAAATGGCTGGTAAGGTTTACAAAGGATGATGCAACTGGCAGCGCCGATGCCCCCGATGCAGCTGAACAGCCTGCGCAGTAGGGAATTTGGAATTTGTCTTTTGGCCCCGATAGTTATCGGGATGGATGGTGTCTTTGAATTTTTTGTTATTGACTATCTACTAAAATACTAATTACGATCTACTCAAAAAATGGCATTAAACTACGTCTGGATAGCATTCTTTCTGATCGGCTTTGTAGTGGCGATATTCAAGGTCATATTCCTTGGACAGACCGGCCTGCTTGCTGAGATGCTGAATGCCCTGTTTGATGCGGCAAAGAACGGCTTTGAAATATCCATTGGCCTTACCGGTGTCATGACTTTGTGGCTGGGCATTATGAAGATAGGGGAGAAGGCAGGAGTGATAAGGGTGTTTGCAAAAGCTGTATCACCGCTGTTCCGCGTTTTGTTCAAAGGTGTTCCTAAAGACAGCCCGGCCTATGGCAGCGTAATGATGAACCTTTCTGCCAACATGCTGGGCCTTGATAATGCCGCAACACCGCTTGGGCTCAAAGCCATGGAAGAGCTGCAGGAGCTAAACCCGGTA
>CAIRTW010000004.1 GCA_903881585.1 uncultured Bacteroidota bacterium
ATTTACGCCGAAACTATTGCCTGTATTGACTTATGCCTTATTTTATTTATGCACACCAAATGTGGAAAAACCCACCTGACATTTAGTTTTTAAACAAAATAAGAGGGTGCCCTTTTGAGACACCCTCTACTTCATAAAACTATCTCGGACAATACTAATTTGGAATTTTCTTTTAGGAATTTGCTCCGTTACCTGAGTACTGTTATTTTAGTCGCAATGCCATCACCACCCGATGTGCGCACAATACACAAATAGTTGCCAGAAGGCAGTGCGGAGGTATTAACAGGGATAATATGCTCACCGCTAGCCAGGCCTGTTTCTTTGATAGTATTCATGCTATGCCCTGCCATATCAGTCAGCTGAATGGTCACGTCCTCATTTTTCAATAAAGAAAATCGGATATTTGTGCTATTCACGGCAGGATCAGGGTAGCAGCCAAAGAACGTCAGGCCGTTTTTCGTGACCCCTTTTACCCCCGTAGGGTTGCCTATAACCACTATAGGATATATGGCCAGGTTATTGTACAGGGAATCGTTGTCAGTATAGTTGTCATGCCACGCCCCGTCAGACCATTGAGTAGCGTTTTGAACATTAATGGTAGTATCTGTAACAGTAAAAGTAATGGCGGAGTCTGTACCTGCAACATTGAGCACCGTATCAGAGTAAGTGTAAGTGTTAATGGTCCGCACAGGGCTCGTCCGGTCTCCGTTCAAAGAACAGGCAAGGCCTATGGTATCTCCCGCAAGTCCGGTATAGCTATAGATCATGGTATAACCTATGAAGAAAGAATTTTGCAGCGTAGGGCTAACCACAGGAAAAAGATAGGCTTTTATAGTGTCGGCAGCAGTAGTAGCGCCAATACCAAGCTGCGTAAACGGTACCACAACACTGTCGAAAGAAAAACCAGGGAAACCGCTGTAAGCATAGGTAGCCGACACCGCCGACGGAACCCCGACAGCCCATGCATTGAAGGATACTGTGTGCGTTGATAACGGGTTCACCACACCATGAAACTCCGCAACAACACCTATCACAGTCAGCGAGCTGTCGTCTGCAGCCATATTAATATCATAGCGCTCCGCAAAGCCCTGGTCGCCAAAGCTATCGGTGCCAGTGAGATAACCACCGCCGGGTATAGCATACATTACCAACGGCGTATCCGCAGCCGCAATATTGGTCAATGCCACCGTATCGCCGGCCGCAGTAGTCCTTGCATTAGAAGTAGCCTTGACTATCCCAAAACCAAGATCGTTGACACTGTTAACAGCCGTTGCCGGGCCATGAACAGTTCTTTGTGCAAAAGCAATTGCATTTATTAATAAAGCTACAGCCAGTATAAATAATTTTCTCATTCCTGTTTCTTCCAATTTGGGTTAAAATTACACTTCCTGCTCTACCCCGCAGGAGTTTTATTCATAAAACTGCGTTAAACCCCGCTACTTAAAGAAAAATCCCCGGCCTTGTGCAGCCGGGGATCTGTTTATTAAATTAAATAAAACTATTACTTGATAACGGTGAATTTGCTGGCCATACCTTCGCCGGCAGCTGTGCGCACCAGGTAGAGGTACTCACCAGCAGGCAGGTTATTGGTTGACACAGGAATAACATGTGTTCCCGCTGCGAGGTTTGCTTGGTTAATAGTGTTAACTGTGCGGCCTGCTGCATCTGTGATAGTGATAGTAACATCCGTGCTGTTAGCTACTGCAAATTTGATATTAGTAACGTCTGCAGTTGGGTTTGGATAGCTGCCGAAGAACGTAAAATTCCTTGTAGTAATACCATTAACAGACAGATTCGCAGTACCAACAGTTACGATCGGGAAAAGCAGGAATTCATAAGGGACCTGGAAATTGCTTGCCCAGTTGTCGTTCCAGGAACCGTCATTGTACATGGTCACATTCTGGTCATTGATAATAGTATCAGCACCTACAACGTTATATTGAGCGCTGGCCCTTTCTCCGAGCTTAGTGGTTACAACGCCAACTGTATCTCCGCCAAAATTCGACGAATTATAGTTAAACGTGCAGCCTGCGAAGAAAGAATGGTTGAGGTACGGAGTAGGTACAGCAAAAGTGTTGATGCTAACACCATAATTGGTCGAAGTGATTCCCAGTGCTGTAAAGTTAACATTGATCGAATCTAAACCAACATTTGGCAAACCGCTCAAAAATAAAGTAGAGGTAATTGGCACCTGTGCGCCCTGTGACCAGATCATAAACTTAACTTGCTTTGTGGAAGTAGAGCTAACTGTACCGCCAAATACGCCAATGATGCCGGTAACCCTCAAAGAGCTGTCTGCAGTATTGAAATCATAACGCTCAGCATAACCCATATCTCCATATGCGTCCATTCCGGAAATAAAGCCGGAATCCGATGATGCTGAACCCGCCCAATACAAAGCCAGAGTATCTGTACCTGTCAAATTTGTTAATGTATCAGAGCTGCCAATTGCAGTTGTCCTTGCGCCCGAACCAATGTGAGAAGCGCTAATGGGATATTCCTGACCCGACTGGGCAATAGCAGGATGATTAGTTCTCGCACTTTGTGCGAAGACACCGAAACTACATGCAGTGCCGATAGAGAGTAAAAATAATTTCTTCATAATTTCTGTTTTTTGATTAAATAATTTGTTTGAATAATGAATAAGACCGCAAGTTAGTGTGGCAGTTTAACCTGAAAAAATATTTCTGGCAAAAACACCCTGCAATACGAAAGTATGGGCGAACCCGTCGCATGGCGGCGGGAGATATAAATTATTTCTCAATAATATAATCCGTTTGTCCTTGCAAAATCCGCTAATACGATCGCCGTCACTGCCTCCACCACCACCGGCACACGGAGCGCAATACAGAGATCGTGCCTGCCCTTTACCGTAAAGGGCTGTACAGATTGGGTAGCATTATTCCAGGTTTGCTGCTCTTTAGGTGTGCTGCTCGCCGGCTTTACCGCTACCCTGAAGTAAAGGTCGTTACCATTGCTGATACCGCCATTAATTCCCCCCGCGCTATTAGTAGCGGTAGCGCCATCTTCGCTGATAATGGCATCGTTATGCACACTGCCCTGCATAGCCGCAGCAGCAAAACCGCTGCCAAATTCTATCCCCTTGATAGCGGGTATAGAAAAAACAGCATGGCTGATTACCGATTCCAGCGAGTTGAAGAACGGCTCGCCCAGCCCAACAGGTATCCCTTTCACCGTACAGCTCACAATTCCGCCTATGCTATCCTGCTGTTCCACAGCCTTATTTATGGCCGCTTCAATATCGGTACTCCCACCGGCCTCGGCGAGCACCGCTTCTATCGTTATCCCACTAAGTATCTTTTTAGCCACCACGCCCGCAGCTACCAGAGCAACCGTAAGCCTTCCTGATGAATGCCCGCCGCCACGGTGGTCATTGAACCCATCATATTTCTTGTGCAGCACAAAATCTGCATGGCCGGGCCGCGGGCTGTTCTTTACAGCATCATAGTCGGCAGACCGTACATTGTTATTTTCAAAAACTATCGTTATCGGAGCGCCGGTGGTCTTGTCATTAAATACGCCGCTCACAAATATCGGCAGGTCTTCTTCTTTACGTGGCGTAGTACCAACTGCACCCGCCTTTCTCCGCTCCAGATCCGGCAGTAGGTCGCTTCCTCCTAGTGGTATGCCCGCCGGGCAGCCATCAATAGTCACCCCTACCCACTTCCCGTGAGATTCACCAAAAATACTGATCCGAAAAATAGTACCGAATGTGTTCATAAACCCCAAACCCCTAAAGGGGCTTCCCCTTGTTATTTAATCAGTTAAACTATCAAACCTTACACTTGGCCGCCCTCTGCCGAGGCTAGCTTAAAAACGAAATGAGGGCACCGCGGCCTCCTGACTCACGCTTGGCGGCCTTAAAAACGAAATGAGTCCCGATAGCTATCGGATGCGCCTTTGCGAGAGACCTTTTTTGTGTGAACCCTTTTACATAAAAATAACCTACGGTGTGCTAAAATTACACCTCCCGCCGCACGAAATCAAATCCTTAAAAAAATCCGGGTACGACTTATTTACCGACTCCGAATTCAGTATATCCACCTGGCCTCCCGCACCTAGCGCACCTACCGCCGCCGCCATCACTATCCGGTGATCGTGATACGAATCTATCACGGTACCCTGCAATTTCCGCACACCAGTAACGCATAATGTATCTTCTTCTATAGAGAACGGGACCCCAAAGTGCTCCAGCATTTCGCTGATGCTCTCCGCCCGGTTACTTTCCTTATTAAATAAACGGTGTACACCGGTAATATAGCTTTCCCCATCACAATAAGCCCCCAGGATGGCCAGTATCGGAAAAAGATCGGGGCAGTCGGTAGCATCGATCTCAAACGGCCGAAGCCTGGTCTTTTTCACGGACACGGAATCATTGTCATGCACCAGCTCCACGCCGGCACTATCCAGCACCTTAAGAATGGCCACATCGGCCTGCCTGGACTCAACATTTAAGTTCTTTACCGTTACCGCACCAGTTATTGCACCGGCCACTAACAAGTAAGCAGCACTGCTCCAGTCGCCCTCCACATTTATTTCTACAGTAGCGGGGTATGAAAAGAAGGATGGATCAATATCGAATTTTTTATAATTGTGGTAAGGTACCGGCTTTCCAAAATGCCGCATCATATCCAGCGTAAGATCTACGTAGGGCTTGCTTTTTAAGCCCTCTACTTCTATTACTACCGGCGCTGTGGCAATACTGCCGTATGCCAGCAGCAGCCCGCTCAAAAACTGAGAGCCTTCTTCCGTATTTATGCGCACCGGCAATGCCTGCAACGGCCCTTTTACCGTTATGGGCAGGCAGCCATTGAACCCCGAGATATCCACATTCAGCGCCGGCAAAAACTCCCGAAACATCTGCATCGGACGAGAAAGCAGCGTTCCTGTGCCGGTTATGCTCACCGGCTTATCGCTCAGTGCAGCAATAGGAGTAAACAACCTTGCCGCCAGGCCGCTCTCCCCGCAGTTGATATGATCTGAAACAGGTACTACCCCTTCACTTTGTATCTCTATCGTGCCGGCAGTTTGCGCGATCACCTTCGCGCCAAGCTGCTGTATTATGCCCAACGCTGCATGCTCATCGTCCGAGGCCCCTGCATTGGTAATAATAGTGCGGCCGTTGTGCAGCAATGCTGCGGCATAAGCCCGTTGCGTAACGCTTTTTGAAGGTGGCGCAGTGACGGTACCGCTAATATTTCCCGGCTCAATTGTGGATTGCATAAGTTTCGAGGGCATTTTCTACAACGTTAAAAGGCAGCGAGCGGATAGCTCCGTGGCCTATCTTTTCCAGCACTATATAGTCTATCAGGTCGTCTTTGCGCTTCTTGTCCATACGCAGTATTTCCATTGCCTTTGCCGCGTTTATAGAAAGGCTCACTGGCAGGTGATATTGCTGTAGCAGTTTTTTCAGCCGGTCAGTGGCCGTAGGTGCAAGCCCAGCTACTTCCTCCGACACCATACAGGCGATCACCATACCTATGGCCACGGCCTTGCCATGCGGCAGTTCATACATGTTCTCTATGGCATGTGCAGCAGTATGCCCGAAGTTCAGCAGTTTCCGCACACCTGTTTCCTTTTCATCTGCAATTACTGTATTATTTTTCCACGCTGCACTTTTCTCTATCAGCGCCAGCAGAGCGTGGTCATCATGTCTGTAAAAGGAAATATTCTGTGTAGCGAGCTCATCAAACAAACCAGCATCAAAAATGCACGCGCACTTGATGATCTCTGCAAAACCATTGCTCCACTCCACATTGGGCAGCGTTTGCAAAAACCCCGTATCATACAAAATAAACTTTGGCTGCGTGATCGTCCCTACCAGGTTTTTGTTCAGCCCCAGGTTCACCCCATTTTTCCCGCCTATCGCCGCATCCACCATGCCCAGCAGACTGGTAGGTACAAACCCAAAAGCTACACCGCGCATATAAACAGAAGCAACAAACCCAGTTATATCCGTCACCACACCGCCGCCTACGCCTATCAGCAGCGTATTGCGTCCGGCCTCCATTTCCAGCAGCTGCCGGCACAGCGTACCTATAGTGGCGAGATCCTTACTGCTCTCGTGCGATGGCAGCAGCAGCATCTTATACCCCTTGAACAGCGGCTCATACAGCTTGGCAATATGGTCATTCGTAATAATAACGATGTGCTGCTTATCATACGATACCGCAAGCTCTTCAAAAGAGCTTTTCTTAAACCCATCCTTAGGCAGAAAGATATAATCCACCACTCCGGAAGGAAACGTAATTTTTGAACTATAAGGCATATCCGATCAAATAAATGGAAGCCAAAAGTACCGACAAAGCCTCCAAAACAGCCCAGTTATTTTTTTCTGTAGAATTACTAAATTTGTCACCACATTTTCGGGGCGTAGCGCAGCCCGGTAGCGTGCTTCGTTCGGGACGAAGAGGTCGCTGGTTCGAATCCAGTCGCCCCGACTTTTGATTGAAAGGAGACAATTTGAGTTAACAGCTTGACTTGTTTCCTTTACTGTTTTAATTTGTACTCCACAAACTCTTGCGCTGTATAAGGTTTTACCTTATTGTATGCAATCAGGTATCTTAACTTATACTTATCTCCATACAAAGTAGCACCATTGTTATAGCGACTCGCACCTCTATACCATTTTAAATCAATGGGTTCACTTGTTACGGGATGGGTGCCCCTAACTTTATGCACGCCCAGCCTCGTCCTTTTCTTCAACATATCATAAAGATATAAAACTCAGTAGTTCCTTATGGTATCAAATTGCTCATATGTGTCGCTTAGTAAAAGTTACGGGAACATGAAACCTACAATAATGCCGCTCCTGTACAATCGCCCACCCTGCCCAAACCCTTACTCGTATTGGGTTCACGTAACACAGGGTAAGCGGCTACGGAGAGCGAGGGAGGCGCATGGTCGATATCCAGTCATCCCGACATTTATCAATATAGCTTGCCCCGCTGCAGGCTTTTTCCATGCCTCAACGCAATATGGACAGGATATAAAGCCTGCTTAGCTTAACCACCAGCCAATCATAGTAGCCGCCCAACCACCCCATTTTACACCCTATTTGGTCACATAGCCTAGGTTGATTTGAGACACTTTATGTTACCTCCTGTTATTTTACCGAATTGTTCTAATATGTGCTTAGGCGCCAGCAAATCCCTTTATAAAAAGTTTGGACGCTTCCAGTCATCCAGACCGGTTGCCGAATCCCTCTCGCCAAAGCAGACCCAATTAGAGCGAAAGAAACAGAGCCGGGAGCTCCGTGGCTTTCGCTCTCATTTTTTTGGTATGTTTGTTTTGTATGCGGTTTACTCATGCCCAAAAAAACCACGGAACTGAAGATTTTCTTTTACTGGCATCAATTTTATCTCCTCTATCTGTAATTCAGAATAAATACAAACAAATCATCTGCATTGCCGTAACACTTTTAATAAAACAGATTTGACTAAAGAACAACATACCCGTGCACATAACGGATCTACAACAGCGAAACTGTTACTTATACTGTTTCTTGGCGTCCTCTTATCCGTAGAGGGGTACTTTGGCTACCGGCTTCATCAACTTTCGGATAAACAAAAGGAAATAAAGGAAGATTACGCCAATATCAACGACATTGAACTTGGGCTATTTTCAGTCGAAAACTGGCGCGACCAGGTAGCTAACATCGTAGATCGCCAGGTCCGTAATTTCACTATAACGCCTGCACAAAAAAAAGACCTGCAGCTCGAAATACAGGAGATCATAGTAGCGTTGATAGATAAGGCCGCGGCGATGATCGATAAGCCCCAAACATCGGTAGGGGGAAAAATAAAGAAATTCGCAGTCAAAAACTTCGCCAACATTGATAAAATAAAAGCTCAGGCACCGGATTTTGCCAGAACGATAATGTCCAAAGTGGACAACCCGGACAATAAAAATAAGCTCAGCGACATGGCCCTGAGCAAGTTCGGCGACATGCAGAAGCACGGCTACATAGACAGTACTATAAAGACCAGCGATTCGCTCTCCGCTGTACTTTTCAGCAAGTACCATGTGTCATCGCACGAAGAATTGGACAATAAGTTGTTGGCCTTACTGGGGCCTGTCCGCTCAGATACTTATCATTATTCGTTCGCCATGCTCGGCTGTGTGCTGGTAGTCCTGCTGCTATGGTGGGTATTACGGACGCGCGTGGACCTGCACGCGGCACTTTTTGTTATGTCGCTCTTGTTTGCCTTTATCCTGCTCGCGGTGGGGCTGACAGCAGCGATGATAGAAGTGGACGCGCGTATCCAGTCGTTTGACTTCGTACTGCTCGGTGAGCATGTGGTCTTTAAAAACCAGGTACTGTTCTTTCAGAGCAAAAGCATCCTAGATGTGGTAAGAGTGTTGATAAATCAACATGCCGCCGATTCAGTAGGGGTAGGCATCTTAATATTGGTTTTCAGTATCCTGTTTCCTATCATGAAATTAAGCTCTACCGGTATTCACTTGTTAAGCAAAAGACGGCTTGCTGAAAACAAAGTCATCAAATACTTTGCTTTTCAATCGGGCAAATGGAGCATGGCTGATGTAATCGTTATAGCTATACTGATGACCTACATAGGCCTGAACGGACTGCTGGAAAGCCAGTTGCAAAACATGAATATCCTCAGCGATGGGTTAAGTATCATTACAACTAATAATACCTCCCTGCAGCCCGGCTACATCATCTTCATATGCTTTGTGCTGTACGGGCTTATACTCTCCACTATTCTTAAGTTCATAACCCCTTACGATTCGCAATAGGCCAGATACTACATTCAGATGAAAAATCTAAAATATTACCGCATTGAAAACCGAACAGCATAACCCCCGGGAAAGAAAATTTGGCGTTGCTAACATTGTACTCATCCTTGGGCTAGGCATCCTGTTATGTGGCGAGGCATGGTATGGTTACCATCTGCAGGCGCTGTCTGAACAGCGGGAGCAGATAAAGCGCGACTACAGTACCGTAAACTGCATCACTTTCGGCCTGTTTTCGGTAGACCAGTGGCGCGATAAAATAGCGGGTATAATCAATCACCAGGTGAGTGACTTTAACGTAACTCCTGAACAGAAAAAAGCGTTGCAGGCACAGGTGGAACAGCAACTCAATGGCTTGGTCAATAAGGCGCTTGCAGATATTAATAAACCTCAAAAAAGCCTGATAGGAAAAATAAAAAAACTGGCCGTAAATAAATTGGTGGACGAAGATCAGGTACACGCGCAGGTACCATCATTCGCCAGGACGATAGTAGATAAAGTGACCAGCCCTGCCGGCACTAAGCGCATCAAGAACATTGTGAGCAGTAAGGTAAACGAGTTGGAGGCACAAACTTACGACAGCACTAAAGCAACTGCCAATGCTGTGGCTACTTATATGTATCATAAGTACAACGTAGCAGACTCCAGCCACTTCAGGAAGGAGGTCAGCTCCAGGCTGGCATCCATAAGGGTAGTCAGCTATAATTATTTGTACTGCATGCTAGGCTGTGTTTTAGCTGCGCTCTTGCTGTGGCTGTTGATGCGCAATATGGCACACCTGCACGACACCCTTTTCTTCATGTCGTTATTGTTTGCTCTCGTATTGCTGATCGTTGGCGTAACTTCTTCCATAATAGAAGTGGATGGGCAGCTTCAATCATTCAATCTGGCTCTTGCCGGCGAAAACCTTTCGTTCAATAACCAGGACCTTTTCTTCCAGAGTAAAAGCATAATGGAAATAATACAAACACTGGTAAACCAGCCCAAGCCGGATACTGTTGTAGTTGGCGTATTAATGATGCTCTTCATTATTATACTGCCCGTGGTGAGGATCATCGCAAAGGGTGTCCATATACTGGGCCACAAAGCGCTTGCAGAAAATAAAGTGGTGCTTTATTTAGCGTTCCATGCAGCAAAATGGGACATGGCGGATGTGATGGTGGTGGGTATCCTGATGACCTATATTGGCCTGAACGGCATTTTAAGGAACGAGCTTACCGAAATAGAATTTCATACCGCTCATCTAAATACTACCACTGCAAATTTTACGTCGCTTCAGCCCGGGTATTTTATATTCGTTGGTTATGTGGCATTTGCAATTATATTAGCAGCTATATTAAACCGCATCAGGCCCCGTGATGCACGCTGATCACAGCTTCCCACTCTTGTTAGCATTTTGACCAAAATACAAAATGGGAAGCCAGGCCCCCCATTTTGTAAATCGTTGTATTAATATCTTATTCCTTCGCAAATTTCCGCACTTCGCTATCACCGACCTTTATGAAGTAAACACCAGTTGCTAATGTTGCCACATCTATTTGCGCAGTTCCTATGCCACCGGCAGTAGCAAGCGTTGTTTTGTATATCTCCCTGCCGGTCATATCGGTGATCACAATAGTCGAGTTATCGTTTTTCCAGTTTGTGCAAACTATACTTATTGCCGCAGAAGCCGGGTTAGGGAAAATACTAACGGATGGGTCCAGTGAAGTGTTGGTTACCCCCGTTGTACAGTTGTCAATAGTCACTAGCCTGCTGGTCGTGGCCGTTCCGCAGGTGTTGGTTACGCTGTAGTAAATGGTATCTGTTCCTGCCACTACCCCGGTTACAATACCCGCACCAGATACGGTAGCATTGCCATTAAATGCAGTCCATTCTCCTCCTGCGGCAACGTCAGCAAGCGTTATCGTTGCACCTGGGCATACTGAGGGGCCGCCCACAATTGTCCCTGCATCGGTGCCCACATATACCGTAATGGCATCGCAGCCTACTGATGAGGAATAATAGATCGTGTCTGTTCCATTGCCCACTGCGTATGCGTTATATGAACTGGTATCCGCAACTACCGTTGCCATACTGTTATTATAGCTGCCCCATGCTCCGTTGGGCAGCATGTCAGATAGCGGTGAAGGTGTGCCCACACATAGGGCCGATGCGCAGCTGAGCGTTCCGGGCATAGACATGTTCACGTTTACATATATCGTAATGATGCTGGAGAGCGTGCCATCCGATACATTTACCTTGAAAGAGTCCATTCCTGCATACCCTGCGTTGGAAATGTAATTAGTGGCCGCCGGTATCGTCACACTATCTGTTCCTTGTGAAATAGCTGTTGCCGGGAAGCCGCTTAACGTACCATGTGCTGGCCCCGAGATCACAGTCCACGTCTCTGTCTGGAGCGCGTCAAGATCACCAATGGCAAGCAGGTTGGTAAGAGCGTTAGCTATTCCGGGGCATGTATTTATATACTGGCCCTGGCCATATACAAATGTAGGTGTGTGGGTCAGTTGCACCACGCGCCGCACCCGGTAGTTGTTATTATCAGCAATGAGCAGATTTCCATAGATGTCTGTGCTCACACCATAGGGCCAGCTGAAATATTCATTAATAGAATTACCGCCATCGCCGTTATAGCCGTCTATGGTTATAGACCCTGCTACAGTGTTGATGATCCCCGTAGACACATCTATTTTACGGCATGAGCAGCTTATATCGCAACAGCAAAGATTGCCCGAATGATCAAAACACATCCCGTATATGTTGCCCAGGCATGCAGCCGAAGCAAGGCCGCCGTCTCCGTTTGCCGGGTATCCACCTGTGCCGGCGATCGTGTTGATGATACCGGTTGCTGCACTTATTACCCTTATGTATGCTCCGCCGCCAAAACTGAGTGTACTTGGCTGGTCAGAAAAAAATACATTGCCGGAAGCATCTACACAGATCGCAACTGAGTTTTGTATTTGAGCAGCAGTAGCTGGTCCGCCATCCCCACTGTATCCTGCAGTCCCTGTTCCCGCTATAGTGCTGATAATGCCGGTAGACGCGTCTATCTTCCTGATATAGGTTACAAATGCTCCCGATCCAAGCCAAACCGGCGTCCCACCATCCACAAAGTAAATATTACCCATTGCGTCCCTGCATATTCCTGCCGGGGAGTTGAGCAATGCCGCGGCAGCTGGTCCGCCATCTCCGCTATGTCCGGCTGTTGTGCTTCCTGCCACGGTATTAATTATTCCCGTTATTGTATTGATCACCCTTATCTGGTTTCCTGTCGTCACAAACAAATTCCCGGCATTATCCATGCACATATATGCTGGTGTTACACTTGCATTGATCGCGGGTATACCATCTGCAGTTGAGCTACCGCCACCTGCGAAGGTGGTAATGACCCCGGTTTGCGCTGATATTTTTCTTATTAAACCCAGTCCACCATCGGCTATATAAATGTTATTCGCCGCATCCACACACACGTCAGATGGGGTTCCTATCTGAGCAGCAAGGCTTGAGCCGCCATCTCCGGTGGTGAAGGCCGCGTTATACCCGGCCATTGTAACGGTAATGTTTTGAGCATTTACCTGGTTATAGCCAATCACCAGGAAGGCCATTGCATAAAAAATTCTGGTAAAGTTCTTCATAGAAAAATTTTAGTGTGCGGTTACGAAACAAGCATTCATGATATAAAGACGTATAAATTTAATAAAATGTTGGGGAATTAAGAAAATTAATGTTTGTTATTTACGACATGCAGACTTGGGACGAAGAGTTTGTTGGTTCGGATCCAGTCTCCGACTTAAATGAGAGCCAAAGAAATAAAGGCGAGACCCGCTACTCCGCTTTTCTTTTTTTGCTGGCATTGCCCCCCGAACCAGCCTATTAGTTTTATAGGTTTATTAGTCCTCTATTGCCTCAATGCCCAGCTCTTTGGCTTTTGCCACACCGTCTTTCATCGCCTTTACGCGTTCAGGTGAGTGCCCTTGCCAAATAGTAACTTCTCCTACGATCTTAAACGGATGTTGTGATCGATAAGACTTTGTTGGATTGCCCTGGAATTTTTTGTCAGTTAAATTGGGGTCGTCCTCAATTGGCCCTGTTGGCTCTACTAAATAAATCCGTTCACGCTCATCCCCAAGGGCAAGTTCAGCACCCCAGATAGCGGCATCCAGGGTTGCAGTCAGGTATATGTATTTTGCATTTTTTCTTTGTCCGTAGTTCGAGTTGCGACCCGGTTCGACAGCATCGCCGATCTTTAGGTCAGCCTTTGTGCCGTGGAAGAACGTCTGGGAAAAAGGGCTTGGACTGGCTTCATTCGATTTGTTCTCACTTTTGCTTGTTTCCATTGTAGTATAGTAATGTACGATTATCTTCAGCTAAATTCTTCTAAAAATCCTCCCCCACCTCAAAACTCATCTGCGCCTTCGTTTTAGGATGGACGAACGAAAGATAGGCGGCGTGCAAATACAGCCGCTTGTCAGCCGCGCCATAAAGATCATCGCCCACTATCGGCGCATTAAGCCCAAGCTCATGAGCAGCGTGCATGCGCAGTTGATGGGTTCGCCCGGTAAGCGGCCAGAAGTGAACCTTGGTCGTAGTTTCGTTGCGCTCCATTACTTTCCACCTGGTAATACTTTTTTTCCCCGTCTCAAAACACACCAATTGCATTGGCCTGTTATACGGGTCCGCAGCTAATGGCAGCCTTATCTCTCCTTCATCCTCACTGATCACTTTAGAAAGTAAAGCAGAGTACCGCTTGCTTACTGTACGGTCCAAGAATTGCTTTTGAATATGCTTATGCACCGCCTGTGTTTTGGCAACCACCAAAAGTCCCGAAGTGCCCATGTCCAGCCGGTGCACCATAAACGGCTCAGTATTCAACAATGTAGCTTTAAGCCTACTATAAACCGAATCTTCAATGTCAACACCCGGCACAGACCGCAGCCCGGCAGGCTTATTCACCACCAGCAGATACTCATCTTCATAAACAATTTCAAGTTCGGCGTTTTCTTTCGCAGGTTGTAAAAACGGGTTCTCGTCCATGGGCATTCCTTCCAGCATATGGGCCAGTATCGGCTTGCACTTACCTGCACAGGCAGGATAAAACTGTTTATGTTTCCTGATCTCGGATCTCGGAGTTGCCCCCCACCAAAACTCTGCCATAGCAAGTGGTTCGTATCCATTCGCAAAAGCAAATTGCAGCAGCTTAGGCGTGGCACATTCACCAGCACCCGCCGGTGGCCTGCCAAAAGCTGTAGCGCTGAAAATATCTTGTAAGTTTTTACTTATACCTGCCTTGTTCAGGAATGCATATTGCTCAAAAAGCTGTCCCTGTAATGCGGCCGACCTTTCCCTTCGTTCAATTTTCAGCGCTTCTATACGGGCGTCAAATGAGCCCTGCATTGTCCGTGCTGCTTCTAAACATTGCTTCCAGTCATCCGTAAGCATCTTAAGCTCCCATTGATCGTGATTACTCTGCTTTACCAGGTCTGCTTCAAGTAAAGCATAGTCATGCTCATCCAGCCTGCTCTTCTGTTCTTCACGGAGTTGCCCCCTGGCTTCTTTATTGCTTTTTAGCTGTTTTTTGAAGTTGGATATTTCCTGTACCGATTGGGCCGAAAGTTGTTCAAGATCACGTTTTGCAAAGTTGTAGTCTTCATCTGCCGATATTTTCTCTATCTGCCTGTTGATAGCATCAATGATTTCCTGTTCTTTCAGAAAAAAGCTGTTTTCAACCAGCATGTCAAAAACAGGCGGAACAAATTTCGGGTGATCGTTCGAGCCGGCCAGCTTGCCCGAAAAAGCCGATAGATAGCCGGTTTTCCCGCACCTATCCCGCACCAGCAAAACACCAAACATTTTCCCGATAACAAACCCATCCTTATCGTTGGTCAGTCCGAAATTATGGTCAAGGTCAGTTAGTGTTTCCAGGTACTGCTGCAGTTCCGCAGCGGCTATTTTTGTTAACGGGTGCGGCTCGTAATAAAAAGGAAAAGTGAACCGTTCGGGCAGGCCTGTCTCATTTATCAGACTATCCTGAAAATAGGATATCCTGGTTTGCTCATTATTCCCCACGTTCTCTTTTGTATAGTTCAATCTGCAAAAATAACGCTTCTTCTTTTATATGTTGAACATCAGAAATTGAGCCTTAGGTACAACCAGGATCAGTATGGTAAAATATCCGGATGTCTGGTTTTAAAAGTAAAATATTTCTGGGTAAGGTAGCTATAGACGGCCACCAGCGCAGTACACGCTATTTTCGACACTACCGGGTGCATATGGCATACCTCCACAAAAAGCTTTATCAGCCCGAAGTTTAATAAAAAACAGGAAATAGCCAGAAGCAAGTAGCGGAACATCGATGTTGTCTTTTTCAGGTTCGTTTCCGTAAACACTACAAACCGCGATAATAAGAAGCTCATGCAAAGGACCAAAGGCACCGGCAGCCACATAGATGCCACGTGCGGCGACATATGCCACGGGCCAATGTCTATAAAAAGACCTTTGAAAATAAAGTTGTAACAGACATAGAACATAAACACGTCAAACATCGCCATAAACCCACCACAGGCGATATACCTGAACTGCTCGAACGTCAGTATCTTCTTAAACGGGGGGTAAAAAAAATGTATAAACTGCTGTATTAAGCCTATGGTTTTCTTCATTCGCTAACCTTTTATCATTACTGATCTGCACTCATCTTCATCTGCTTAAAAGCCCCCGCAACTGCCGTACAATTTTAGCTTGTCATGTTCACTACAGTTTCTCCATGTAAGCTATCGCATGAGCCAGCGGCGAAAGGCCCGTACCTGCGCCAATGATCAGCGGAGGACACTCACCCAGGTTTTCATGCCACCATGTTTTGTCCATGATACCGTATATATACTCATGATACGCAGCCTCGTGCGTAAACCACAAGCCGCCTTTCAATAACTGTGGCCACAGGTGCTTAAAGCAATCCCTTGCAGAAGTCACCAGGTCAACATCTATAAACACGAACGCAGGATCTATCTTAATACCCGGCAATGAATTTTCGAAGTAGCCCGGCACAAACTCACAAACATCTATACAGCCATAATTCCTGATGTTGCTTTTCACTTCTTCCATTGTGCCGGCAAATTCGCCTTTATGAAAGGTGGTATTGTAACCATGTACTATCCCGTGCATCTTGGCTTCCGCCTCAAATTGAGGACTGGGCAAGCCTTCAAATGAATCGCACACATACAGTTTCCTGTTGGTCATCTTTGCCAGTATAGACAGTTTAGCGGTACTGCCACCTTTGTAGCAGCCACACTCCACTATAGGGCCTGGCACTTTAAGGTCCAGTATATATTTGGCCATCAGCAGAAACTGGTATGGGTAATGGCCGCATTTTACTTTCTTGTCGATAACATTGAACTGCTCGAAAACACTTTTCCTATCTGCAACATTTGCGCCTTTTTCGGTTAAGAACTCCTTTATCGCTTTCTTATACTGTATATATTTAGCAAATGAACCTAGCAAGCCATTCTGCTCCAGCATGTACTTCGCCACATCCATAAACTTGTGCGACACGTAAAAACTATCGTTACTTTCCTGCGTTTCCGGCGATCCCATAATTAAATATTCATTTTATTCCCCCGGCTTTTATTCCAGCCAGATCAGATGTAATGTGAAAGATTATTTTGTTGTAAAACTAATGCTTTTAATTATTTACGGCAAATCGGGTTAACCCGCCCTCTAAACCCTATCCGGCAACAATTAATTGCTGCCCTGCAATATAAACGGCCGTACAGATATATCACATTATATTTCACCACAGCATTTACCAGGTTGACCACTACAGAGTTGTTCCCGAAAAAATTATCAACCGTAAATTAATAAACTAATTTACTTTTGGCCGGTCTAAAAAAGCAATAAAAAACCAGCAATGAGACAATACTTTTATCCCGGGATTTTTTTGGTATTTATGCTGGTTTGCAGGTATAGCAGTACACAAGCACAAACAGTTGGTTTATTAAGTCATCTAAGCGGTAGCGAAGACGATGGCTATGTGTTGTTTTCTCCCGAAACTTCGGACTCGACTTACCTGATCGATAAGTGCGGCAGACGAGTGCATACATGGGCTTCCAACTACACACCCGGCCTGGATTTTTATTTGCTGCCAGACGGAACCCTCTTGAGGACCGGCCACTATCCTAATCCGATATTTGATGTTGGCGGCAGCGCAGGCGGTGTAATAGAACGCTACGACTGGAACAGCAATCTTTTGTGGTACTACATTATTTCTAATTCCAAGGAAACCCAAAACCACGATGTATGCTACATGCCCAACGGAGACATACTGGTGGATATATGGGAAGTAATAAGCGATTCGGTTGCGCTGGCAAACGGCCGCAACCCCGCATTCCTTGGCTCCAGCCTCTGGACCGCAAAGATCGTTGAGCTGCAGCCCATGGGTACCGACTCTGCAAAAATTGTCTGGACATGGCGGGTGATGGACCATCTCATACAAGATTATGATTCCACGAAACCAAATTATGGTGTTGTCTCTGAGCACCCTGAGCTACTCAATTTCAATTATGTTAACCTTGCCGCCATTAGCGATACAGGCGCCGACTGGCTGCACTTTAACGCTATTACCTACAACCCTACACTGGACCAGGTAATGATCAGCTTTCATAACAATGATGAGATCTATATCCTTGACCACAGCACCGATTCTGCACAGGCAGCCACACATGCAGGTGGTGTTCACAGTAAGGGTGGGGATTTTATGTATCGCTGGGGAAACCCCCAGGCTTATGATCGTGGTACCGCTGCCGACACCAGGTTTTTCCAGCAGCATGACCCGATTTGGATACCTTATGGCCCGTATGCCAACCAGATCATGGTTTTCAATAATGGTTATGGGCGCGGCACCTCGCCTGTATCCTTTGCATCATCTGTGGACATCATAGCCCCCCCGGTTGACTCTGCGGGCAATTATTCCATTGCAAGCGGCGAGCCATTCGGCCCCACAAGCCTCTCCTGGACTTACGAACCAGGCCACTCTTTCTACAGTCAGTTCATGGGCGGAGCGCAGCCTCTTACCAATGGAAATATACTGATCTGCAACGCAATGAAGGGCCGGCTTTTCGAGATCGACTCGGATAAAAATACGGTTTGGACCTACCAGAATCCCGTCAATGCAGACCACCCGGTTGCCCAGGGCACTACAGTATTAAATAACGCCAGTGTTTACAGGTGCACATTCTACCCATCCACTTATTCAGGATTCGCAGGCCAAACACTCGTTGCCGGCGACCCCATAGAATTGAATCCGCTGGCCAGCAGCTGTGGGCTGAATGGCACGGCCGTTCCAATGTTGGCGAATAGCACCGGCTTGAGGATAATGCCAAACCCGGCAAATGATCTTGTAACAATTGAAACCAATGATATAAACACCGTCCTGTTAACGGATATAACTGGGAGGATCATCGTAAACAGATCATATACCCGCGCTACCTCTGCAGACATAAATACAACTGCGCTGGCTAATGGCATGTACATCCTCACTGTAAATGGAACAAATTATCAGCGCCTGGTGGTGCAACATTGATGACCAGGTGACAGTAACAAACAAATTTTCAACATAACTGCCACGTACCGTACTTTCAGACACACTAACACACAACAATGAAAAAAATAAAGATCGCTAATGCCATCGTTACCGGCCTCTTCGCAGCATTCATGGCATTCTCTTCCATACCGGACATCCTCTGCACCGCCGATGCGATGACATTTATGAAGGTTCAGCTCGGCTATCCCACCTATTTTATTCCATTTATTGGTGTAGCCAAATTGCTGGGCGTTGCAGCCATACTCCTCCCCGGCTATCCAAGGATAAAAGAATGGGCGTATGCGGGTCTTATGTTCGATCTTATCGGCGCCTTGTATTCGGTAAAAATGTCACAGCCGGGACTCGGTTGGTTGGGTATGCTTCTACCATTGGGCTTTGCTGTTGCCTCTTATGTTTTGTATCGCAAGAAGGCTGGGTTTGCAGCAAATATAGCGTAGGAATCAGTTGCGAGGGAAACAGGCTATCTTATAAACAGGTGTAGCCTGTTTCCCATTTTTTATGCTGCTTTAGAAGCATTTCCCATTTAAAATAGAATTTCCCTTTCATATCATCCCGAACGGCACCAAATTTTATCGTTTATTTGCGCAAATCCCAGTATTTGCAGCAACCCGGCGCACAATATCAGCAATTGTTTGAAGCACATAACGCCTGTGTCATAATCCCTACATACAACAATGCAGGGACATTGCACAAGCTTATAAGCGATGTGCTGCATTATACAGACCGGGTAATCATAGTGAACGACGGCTCTGCAGATGGAACGGCGCAAATACTCACACAATTTCCGGGCCTCTCTGTCATTACTTTCCCTAAAAATGAAGGCAAGGGTATGGCGCTTAGGGCGGGGTTTGAGGTGGCGATAAAAACGGGCTACGACTATGCGATAACCATAGACAGCGATGGCCAGCACTTCGCATCCGATCTTCCGCACTTCCTGGAGAAATTGACAAC
>CAIRTW010000005.1 GCA_903881585.1 uncultured Bacteroidota bacterium
ATGGAAAATATTATAGTGGGCGGCAAGCGCATTCACTATCTTCTGCGCTGTATCCAGTGGCAGGTCGCGGGGCCACGAGTATTTATCGCCCTGTGTGGACATACCGCCATTAGTTTGCAGTGCCAGTATTGGCTTGTTCGATTTTTTCAGGTTTACGCCAAAGGAGGTCATCTCCTTGTGAGTGAGGAATATTTCGGGCAGCTCGCCATTATACTTTATGCCGTTCATCTCGCACCACACCTTTATGAGGTGGCCGCGGCGGTGTATAAAATCATCCGTCAGGTAGGGGTCCAGCAGGCAAAATTTAGTATCGGGCTGGTCCATAACATGCTCGCGGTAGAAATAAGTCATCTCATGCTCCATCATGGCTTTATACACCCGCCTGTTGCCCATGAACACAGCGGGATAAGGCGTGATGACTATTATTTTGCAGCCGGGATATTGTGTTTGTATGGCTTTGCACACGGCCGTGGCCATAACGCTTTTACCTATGCCGCCTCTTACCTGCAGGACTACTTTCATTTTGTGTGAATAAGCCTCACCCCGGCCCTCTCCCGGGGGAGAGGGTGAAGTTGCGCACCCATGTTGCGCGGCACTTGTTTTGTGGGTTATTGTTTTACAATTTTAGCCGTTACCCTGCTCCCATCACCATATACCACCTCCAGCATATACACACCACCAGGCAGTTCTTTTACATTAATAGTATTACTGCCTTGCTGCAAAGTTCCTTGCCGGATAGCTGAGCCAATCATACTCATTATCTTATACTCTGCCAGAGTCCTTACATCATCCAAATAAAGCAAATCCTTTAGAGGATTTGGATAAGAACGCAACACCTCCTTCCCCTCGGGGGAAGGCCGGGATGGGGCTCCTGTTGTTGATGCCATAACCGTGCTTACCGCCGAAGCCGTACTATCATAGCACCCCGTTTCTCCCGGCACCACAGTAGCCGTTATATGGTCTGTACCAGCCGCCTTGGTGTAGGTGGTGCTGAGTGCCGCTGTGGTGCTGAAAAGGGCACTGTTGTTGTACCAGTTGATGCTATACCCGCTACCTGCGCCCGCTATTGTGGCATTGACCGTCACTGTGCTGCCCACTGCCGATGCTGCGGGGGCGGTAACGGTGATAGTAGGGGCGCTGATAGGCGAGACTGACATAATAATACTATTGCTGCTGGCACTATCACCGCCATTGCATAGGTCGCTGATGCACACACACCTTATGCTATCTCCATTTGCCGGTGAGTAGGTATAAGTATTACCTGTTGTGCTTACAATACTGCCATCTACATACCATTCATAGCCATAGATAGCACCGCTGGTACCACCTGTTATCATATCTGTGAATGTTGTTGCACGGCTTGTACATATAGTATCTCCAGGATTGGCAGAGATACTATTTGTAATTGTTGGAGCAGTGTAAGGAAAAGTAACTTTACGAATACGGCCATTTTCCCAATCAGAAAGATACATCTGCCCACGATTATCAAAAATTATGTCTTTAGGCCACCATAATCTTGCTGCGGTTGCAGGGCCACCATCACCGCTAAAACCTTGTACACCAGTACCCACAACTGTATGTGTGATACCAAAAGTGTCAATTTCAATGCAAATATTATTGGAGAAAATCGCAACAAATATGTTCCCGTATTTGTCAACATAGACACTTGTTGGGGCCATCTGGCAGGATGTGGCAGGGATACCATCGCCAGTATATGGACCAACGGTGCCAATACCTGCAACCCTAACCATTGCGCCTGTGCTTACAGTAATTTTTCGTATAGAACCCTCCGCATCCACAAAAAATACATCCCCGTGAATATCAGTGGCAATAGCAGGGTATGTCCCAATATCTGTAGCGGTTGCAGGCACTCCTTCAACTATTATTCCACTATCCCCAGTACCAGCAATCGTTGTTATAATACCGCTTGGGTCTATTTTACGAATTCTGAACAAATCGCACATATACATATTGCCAAATGGATCAAATGCCATATCTCCTGTGTAAATAGATGACGTATCAGCAAGCACTCCATCTCCCGAGAATCCTGCTATACCATTCCCTGCAAAAGTGCTAATGATACCCGTGACAACATCTACTTTTCTTATTCTGTATTCATTCTCGCCAATATACACATTACCAACATTGTCTAAAGCAATACAAGTTGGCCAATTAAGCTGTGCCGATGTAGCAGGTATCCCATCTCCATTATAGCCCAATACACCTGTGCCTGCTACGGTGGTGATAATGCCTGTTACTGCATCTACCTTACGTACTCTATTATTACGACTATCTCCTAAATATAGATTGCCACATGCATCAATGGCTATCCGTGGCACATCGTTCAATTTTGCTGCTGTAGCAGGTATGCCATCCCCATTATAGCCCCATGGGCCTATTCCGGCAATAGTAGATATTATTTGGGCATCAATATTGCTTATTTGCAACGTGCCAGTCAATATAATGAGCATGATAAAAAAACCTTTTTCCATAGCTAATATCCCCAAGTTAAATATTACGCAATGAATAACGGCCTTCCCATAAAAGGGCTACCTACCGGACCTGTTGTATATAGTTCCCCAGATACTAACGAACCAAAAGTTACCGCGTTTACAACCGGGATATTTTGAATAACCAATTCATTTACAAAGAAGCCACCAAGCCCAGCTGCTAAAGCAAGGCCATTAACGCCAGTACCAAATATACCAGTAAAAGGATTTCCGTTATCGTTATTATTAAGGCCGCCGAGTATAGCAGAGCAAGAGCCGGAGACGGTATTCGTATCACCTCCCAATATGCCTGAATGCAATGCGCCCGCCGCGATTGTATTGCCATTGCCTCCACCTATGACTCCTAAATCTGCCCCTGGATTTATGGTATTGCTATTGCCCCCACCAATAACAGTACTATGTTCACCAGCAGAGTTCCCGGCGCCTCCACCTATAAAAGACTGCCTTCCTGATGCTGTATTACAGCTTCCGCCCGCAATAGTTGAAATACGCCCTGATGCTGTGTTGCATTCGCCGCCACCTACGAATGACATAAATGCAGGAAATGTACCATTGTCAGAAATGACATTGCACCAGCCACCTGCTATTGTTGCACAATCCACAGACCCCAGCGCACTAAATATTATGTTGGTATCACCTCCGCCAACGAATGAGCGGCTGCCAGCAACATGGTTGCCGTGGCCGCTGAAAATGCCAGAGGAGCTGACGGCAAAGTTTGTATCGTCAATAAAATTTACCTGGCCACCACCAATGGCACTCAGCTCAGCGCCCCGCCCTAAGCCGGACGGCACACCTATTTGGTTATTAAACCCACCGCCCAAAAAGCTGCGGTGGGAAAGTGGGTTCACCCCGTTGTTAATACCTCCCGCAACTGCCGAGGCCACACTAAAAATGTTGTTTTCTTTTCCTCCACCAACGAATGACCAATCTGCGGTAACCGTACCAGCGCCACTATCACTAATGTTATTTAAACTGCCGCCCGCTATCACCGAGTATGCCACCGGGCCCACCCCGTTTGTGCTGAATATAAAATTGGTATCCCCGCCAACTACAAAGGAATTAGTGCCATTAACACAATGGTTACTGCCTCCAAAAATGCCGGAGTATTGCGAGGCAAATGCGGTGTCATCAATGCAGTTATTGTAGCCGCCACCGATACTGCTGTATGGTGCTCCATTATTACCAGTGCCGATTATATTATTCTGCCCACCACTGATAAAGGAGCAATCTGATGATTTATTTATCGTATTTGTATCGCCGCCAAGTATGGACGATGCAATTGCGCTGATGCCGTTAGTAAACCCACCGCCAACAAAAATCCAATCATTGCCCGCTGTATTAAATGATCCTCCGCTAATAACGCTGCAGTTTGAAGCGGCTATGTTCGTGTCGCCACCACCTACGAAAGAATTATTACCTGTTGCTGTATGGTTACAGCCACCGAAAATAGCCGTGTAATTACTGCCGGCAGCAATAGTGTTCGTTTGTCCGCCGCCTATTAGTCCGAAAGTTGTTGCTGCGCCGGTATCATCAATTGTGTTTCCCTCTCCGCCGCCTATGCCACTCCCGGCCGCTCCTAGTCCTCCGCCTCCAGCTGCGCCTACATTATTGCCCAGCCCGCCGACAATAAAGCTCCCGTCCGAAAGATTGTTTATCGCATTGGTATCACCACCAAGTATAGAAGACGCCCTGCTGAAGATATTGTTGTTAACACCTCCGCCCACGAATGAGAGATCATAGAAATGAGTTGTACAAAATGTTGAACTTCCAATATTGTTTTGCCATCCGCCGGCTATAACACTGCAATTTGGAGGATTAGGATTTCCAAACATAGTATTTGTGTCGCCACCGCCCACAAACGAGGCCACGCCTTGTGCCCTGTTCTTTGTTCCTCCTGCAATCGCGGCACAGTCTGCCGGTGCGTGATTACATTGCCCACCAGCGACCGCCCCAAATAGCCCGGCGGTGTTCTGCCCACCTCCGCCTACGAACGAAAATGACCTCCCGGCATTTTGGCAGCCACCTGTTATAACACCGTAATCAGCGGCAACACCGATGTAGTGGTTGCTGCCGCCGCCAATAACAGCGTACAATGTACTGGTGGAAAGATCGGTGTCTACGCAGTTCTGGCATCCGCCCAATATAGAGCTGAAATAAGCTGGGCAAACACCGGGGCCACTAGAGTCACTACCTATGGAATTGAATTGACCGTTTAGCAGCGTGTTGAAGTCGCCAAGATCTGAGCCGCCGAATGTGTTGATGTGGTTAGTGTCGCCGTTTAAAATAACACTGAAATTTGAGTTGACATTATTTGTAGGTGTACCGAGAGGTTTGCCTCCTAATATGGCTGAATAAAAACTAAATGACGATATGACACCCGTATCAAATCCCGTACCACAAGATCTTAATGTCTGAGAGTTAAGTCCTCCTGTCGGGTCGCAAAAAATATTGAATGACATTGTGAAAGATTTTTAAGGTGAAAGAAATACTTATGATAAGCGGTTTTATATTTATCGCAAATCAAATGTAAGTATAAATTTGAAAAAAAAAATACTTTCCGCAGAAATATTTAATTATTGCTGAACAGGTGTAAGAGCAGGAGCTATTTTATTTACCCGCAGCCGTCTTCATCCCTTTTGAGTAAGCCACCACATGCATGGCATCGGCTACTTTGCGCAGGTTGGCGGCTTCGGGCTCGGGCAGGTCGGCATGGTACTTCAGCGAGGCCACGGTTTGGCCGCTCAGGTACCGGAAGAACAGGCAGGCTATGAGGTAGGAGCCTTGTTTGGAAGGGTGGTCCGGGCTTTCATCAAAAAACAGTTTTATAGCCGGGTAGTCTTTATTGCATTTTTCAAACGCCAGCCCTATCTCCAGTACATCGTCACCGTTTTTTGCAGCTATCTTACTATACTCCTGGGTTATGGCCTGTAGCTCGGTAACAGAGGCTGGCAGCGGGGCAGGGCAAAAAGAAGTGTCTTTACCGGCCAGTTTGGCTTCCTCCGCAGGGTAAACAAAATCGATGCTCTTAAACCCGAAGTTGTAGGCATCGAGCACAATGCAGTTGCCGGCCGGTTTCTGGCCTGTGGCTATAATGTCGGTATCGTCGTTGCGGCGCTCGGCATAAGACTGGTAAAAAACTGTCTTGCCATGCACCTGCTTTATAACGCTGTCCAGGTATCTCAGCGCGGGGTCTATGGAAAAATATCTCTGTGCGGGGTTCAGTACACTCACGTCCCAGCGCTCCTGCAGCGCCACTACGTCCCACTGCTTGCCCAGTATCTTCCTCACCGTAGAGGGGATTATCTTGTCTTCGGCACGTTTGTATGGCTCGTCTGTGGTTTCTGCATCAGTGCCTGTGAAGGTGGCGTGGTTTGCCAGGCATGCGCGGCCATGTACGGCCTTCTCTACATGGATATTCAGTTTTTTCTCTTCGGCCATTTTCTGCACCTGCTCCGTCATATTGTTGTAATACGGGAATTCAGAATTATCGCGGCTGTCGCAATAAGTAAGGCTGTTGCCCACAAACAATACGTTGAGCGCCTTCTGTGCAAATGAGAAATGGAAGGAAAGGAGGAAAAACGAAAGGGAACAGATCTGCTTCATAAAATACCCTGCAAAAATATCAGAAATATCCGTAAATGAAATATTCGGTTTAAATAAATAATATTCCGGTAGTTATTGGGCTTGTGCCACGCAGAAATATCTCTCGCAAAGCAGCTGAAAAGGTTTCTCGCAAAGCCGCCGGGAAGGAGTTTCGCAAAAAAAAGGTCTCTCGCAAAGCCGCAAAGGCGCAATTCCCTCATTTTGTTTTTAAGGCCGCCAAGCGCGAATTCTAATTTTTGGGCACATACAACAACAGTAATGTTCGCGGAAGAACTGAAATATTCGGTTTAAATAAATAATATTCCGGTAGTTATTGCGTTTGTAACGAATACCGTTATCCCTATCTTTGCCCGGATTTTAAAAAACCGGCATGCCGGAGGTTACTTATTTGTAAAATATCTTTTGTATGCTTAAAAGCATTGGCCTCATAGCCGCTTGCCTGCTGTTGTTTTCGTGTGCCGCTCTTGCGCAAAATCATTATGGTACCATCAAGGGGTTTGTATATGACAAAAAGACCACGGAGCCGATGATATATACCAATGTGATCGTTTCGGGCAGCAAAACAGGAGCGCAGACCGATGTGAACGGCTACTTTTCCATTTCACTGCCTTCAGGCAGTTATTCGCTTATCGTAACTGCGGTTGGCTACGACTCCAGCGTTACCAGCATCAACCTGCTGCCGGATGCTATGGTGACCAAAAAGATAATCTTATCATCAAGTGAAAAGGAACTGAAAGGTGTTGAGGTATCGGGCAGAAAGACAGAGAAAATGACGCATATCAATACGGGCGTTACTACTGTTACTCCACGTGAATTGAAATTACTGCCCAGCGCAGGTGGCGAGCCCGACCTGGCCCAGTACCTGCAGGTGATACCCGGTGTTGTGTTCACCGGCGACCAGGGGGGGCAATTGTATATACGCGGCGGTTCTCCTTCACAAACCGGCATTTACCTGGACGGTATTACCATTTACAGCCCTTTCCACTCTATTGGCCTTTTCTCGGTATTTGAGACAGAAGCTATCCGCAATGTGGATGTTTATACCGCCGGCTTTGGCGCCCAGTATGGCAACCGTACGTCGGCTATTGTAGATGTGCATACCAAGGATGGTAACAAGAACGAGATCGGCGGCCTGATATCGGTGTCTCCCATCATGTCGCGCGCACTGCTGGAAGGCCCGCTGGTAAAATCAAAGAAAAACAGCGGCGCCGGGGTCACTTTTCTTGTTACCGGGAAAACCAGCTATCTCGACCAAACCTCTAAATCATTATACGGTGGCCTTGGCGAGCCATTCAGCAGCGGACTGCCCTATAAGTTCGCAGACGTATACGGCAAGTTGACCCTCAGCGGAGATAACGGTAGTAAGCTGAACCTTTTTGGCTTCAACTTTGACGATCATGCCAACCTGCTGAACGATTCTACTCATGAAAATATTGCAGATTATCACTGGAAAGCCAGCGGCGCAGGAGCAACCTTCGTTGTATCTCCCGGCAACAGTGCAGCCCTGATAGATGGTAAGTTCGCCTATTCCAATTATAACATCAGCCTTGACCAGGTAGGCATCCCCTCTGATACGATACCCAAAACCAGCCAGATTAACGGATTTGAGGCAGCCATCAATTTCACCTACTTCCTCCACGATTACAGCCAGCTTAAATATGGTGTGGAAGTAAGCGGTACCCACACTGCGCTTAACTATTACAGCAGCGAGGGCGTAGCAACCACCGAAAACCGCCAGAGCACCCTGGCGGCCCTTTACTTTTTATACCGCGTTAATTTCGGCAGCAAGTTTATTCTTGAGCCAAGTGTCCGTTTCCAGTATTATTCTGAGCTCGATAAATTATCTCCTGAGCCAAGGCTGGGAATGAAATTGAACCTCTCTGATAATATTCGCCTGAAATTTGCAACGGGTATCTATTCTCAGAATATCATCAGTACCAAATCAGACCAGGACATCGTGAACCTGTTTACCGGCTTCCTGCTAAGCCCCGACCAGTCGATCACCGACCCGCATGGCAATACGGTAAAATCTAACCTGCAGACGGCCTATCATGTAGTGGGCGGTATAGAGGTTGATGCCGGAAAAGTGGAGTTCAACTTCGAGCCATGGTTAAAATACTTTGGCCAGGTGGATGAGCTGAACAGGAATAAGCTCCTGCCCTCCGACCCGGATTTTGTGGCTGCAACCGGCCTTGCAGACGGAGCTGACATTTCGGCTAAGTACAGCCACCAGCGGATCTACCTGTGGTGCGCACTGGGCTACCAGGATGTAACCTACACCAGCATAGATTCTAAGGGGCAGATCCAGACCTATCCAACTCCGTTTGATACACGCTTTAATGCCAATGTTGTGGCAGCATATACATTGGGCAAAAAGAAAGACTGGGACGTATCGGGCAGGTTCAACATACATGCACCGTTCCCGTTCACGCAAACCCAGGGCTTCTATGAGAACATAGGCATGACCAGCCTCGCTGGCAACCCCATGACACAAAACGGCAACCTCGGTGTTATCTATGCCGACCAGATAAATGGTGGCCGCCTGTCCTGGTACCATCGCCTTGATGTGTCTGTTAAAAGACATTTTAAACTAACTAAAAAATCAAACTTAGACGCTACCTTTGCAATAACGAATGTTTACGACCGTCAGAATATATTCTTTGTTGACCGTATCACCAATGTAAAAGTGTACCAGTTGCCATTTTTTCCGAGCATAAACCTTACATGGAATTTTTAATATTACCACACTGAATGATGTTGCAAAAAAACAGACGTTTCGCCCTGCAGGTTGCTTTACTGGCAATAATACTGCTATCGGGCTTTGCATCTGACGCACAAATACTCACCCGGGATATACCGGCAAACAGGTCACTGATAATCGCTGAAGAACAATGCCAGCAAGGGCTCTACTCGCTTGCTGCACAATCTGCAAGACAATACCTCTATCAGCCGGCCGGCAAAATGCTGGACGAAAGGCAGATCAATAAAGATAAGGCCAGATACCTGCTGGCACTCTCCTGCCTGAAAGGGGACATAAAAGGCTGCGTTGACTCTGCTAAAAAACTGATGGCTGCAACCAGGGAACCGGCCTATTACCAGCGCATGGCATTTGCTTTGGCGCAATACTATTTTCAGCAGGACGAATTGAAAAAGGCGATACCACTCTACGAGGCCGCCAATATCAATAACCTCAATAATAAAGAGATCGCTGATGACAAATTTGAGCTGGCATATTGCTACTTTAACAACCGCGAATTTGACAAAGCTACCCCGCTTTTCCAGGCGATAAAAGAGCTGAAAGATGGCAGATATTACCTGGCGGGCAACTATTACTATGGCCTGCTGGCTTACAACAACAATAAGTACGCCGAAGCGCTGAAGAGTTTTGAATTAGTGAAGAACGCCCGCGATTACCGCCTCATAGTGCCTTATTACATTGCAGAGATATACTACTTCATGGGCAACCGTGCAAAGGCATATGACATAGCAGATACCTTCTTAAAGAAAAATGAAAAGCTTTATTACGACAAGGAACTGCACCTGCTGGCCGGTCAATGCATGTTTGAAGACCAGCGGTATAAAGACGCCCTGCCTTACTTTGAATACTATTACGAACACACCGATAAAATAAGAAAGGAAGACCTGTACAAGATAGCGTATTGCTATTACCGGCTGAACCAGTGGAGCGGCGCTATAGAAAAATTCAAACAGCTGAGCAGCGCACATGATTCGCTGGGACAAACTGCGATGTACCTGCTGGGCGATTGCTACCTGAAAACGGACGACAAAGTAAGCGCCCGGAATGCCTTTGGGATTTGTGCGGATATGACCTATAACCGCGGCCAGCAAGAGGCCTCCATGATACTTTACGGAAGACTGAGCTACGAAACCGGGTATAATGATGAGGCGCTGAGAGAACTGGAGTCGCTTCTTACCACTTATCCCGGCAGCCAGTTCAAGGATGAAGCCAATACACTTATATCTGGTTTGCTGATAAAGACCAATCATTATGAGGATGCCCTTAAACGCCTGGATAATGTAGGCGTAAAAGACAACGACTACTGGGCAGTATATCAGAAAGCAGCCTTTGGTTATGGAATACAGCAGTTCAGGAACGGCGCATTGAGTGTAGCGTACCGGTACTTCACACTATCGCAGCAGCACCCTGTAAATGCCGACTACGAAAGCGCCGCCTGCTTCTGGAAAAGTGAGCTCGCCTATCGCCTGCACCGCTACAGCGATGTAATGACCTACGCACAGGAATTTCTCGATAAAAGAAGTAATCCTGCAGTAGTGCAGCGCATCAGCCCGCTTGCCACAAGGCAGCATGCCTACCTGAACATGGGTTTTGCGTCTATGGAGACGGAGAGCTACAGCGCGGCCCAGGGTTACTTCAACCATGCACAGCAGGAGCGGGGAGATGATAGCTACTCTGAAAATGTAGCTGCAGTGCGTGAAGCAGACGCTGTGTTCATGCAGAAGGATTACAGAAAAGCGATAACCCTCTACGATCATATTATTTACAGCGACACCGCCGATGCCGACTACGCCCGGTATCAGAAAAGTATATTGCTGGGCCTGCAAGGTAAGACCGGCGAAAAAATATCTGTACTGCTTTCTCTGATCAACAGCCGTACACCATCGGCCTATGCAAACTTCGCACGGTATGAAGCCGCCGTAACCTACATTGAAGAGGAAAAATACAATGAAGCGCTGGGCTACCTGCGCCAGCTTACAGATTCCATTGCAGATAAGAGCTTTGCTCCACGCTCGTGGATGAAGACGGGCTTCGTGTATCAGCAACTGAACCAGAACGGTAAGGCCATAGACGCCTATACCCACGTAGTACATGACTACCCGGCGGCAGAAGACCGCATGGCGGCTCTTGACGCGCTTAAGAGCCTTTATATACAGGGCAACCAGCCGGGCGCCTACACGCACCTGCTTGTGGACAACAATCTGCCGTCTGCCGACAGCAGCTCTATGGATTCCACGTATTATTCGGCTGCGGAGGCACAATTTGCCAATGGCCAGTGGGACGAAGCGCAACGTGCATTTACCAATTATGTGCTTGCATACCCCAATGGGATATTTGCGGTTAAAGCGCACTACTACAGGGCAGAAAGCAATTTCCAGCTAAGGAAATTCAAGGAGGCCCGCGAAGATTATGACCAGGTGCTGCAAGGCCAGTGGAATGATTTCTCTGAGAACAGCGCCCGCCGTGCGGCTGCAATAGCGCTGGAGCAAAAAGATTATGATGGCGCCTACCACTACTATCTGCGCCTGCGCGCAAACATATCGAACAACACCTCTAAGGAAGTTGTCTTTAACGGGCTTATGCGGAGCGGGTTTAATTCAGACAAATTCAATGAAACGGTCCGTTACTCTGATTCGCTGATGGCGCTCCCCGGCATTTCCACCGAGCTGATGAATGATGCCCTTTTCTTCAAGGCGAGGTCGCTGCAGCACTTCGATAGCGCTGATGCGGCAATAGTCATTTACAGGCAGCTGAGCGGTAATAAAAATGGTGACGTGGCTGCAGAGTCGCGGTACCATATTGCGGAATTGCTTTTTGCAAAGAAGGATGCTAAAGAAGCGGAGGCCGCTGCAAATGAAGCCATCCATTTATCGGCAGGTTATGACTACTGGATCGGAAAGTCTTACCTGCTGCTGGCGGACATATTGGTAACACAGGCAGACTACTTCAATGCCAAGGCGCTTTTGCAGAGCATTGTGAAGAATACCAAGATCGCAGAATTTAAACAGGAAGCATCGAAGAAACTGGACGAAGTAAAGACACTGGAAAAAAATCACAGCAAATTGCAGGAGGACGAGAAACCATAGTGCAATAGGAATGATTTGGGCAGAGGCGCAATGCATTGGGTCTCTACTGGACAACAAAAACAGGGGAATAAAATATAACGCATGAGCGTAAAACATTTCTTCATATTGATATTGCTTACTGCCGCTTTAGGGGCGAGGGCGCAGCGTGTTTCGCCCTCTGATACTGTGCTTAAGGGATCAACAATAGAAGTGATACAGTCGTATAAACCAGAAGTGAAGCGAGCGCCAAAACCAGAATGGGTGCCGCAACTTCCACCCGCTGATACAACGCACCCCACACTGAACCTGGAAGTGCCGCAACAAACTCTTTACTACACTTACAGTTCGCAGCCGCTGCGTCCGCTGGCCTTAGGAAAGGATGTGCCAAAACCGCCTTATGAAAGCTACATAAAGGCAGGAGGCGGAAATTTATCAACGATATATCTTGATGGCGGCACTAACGCTGTATGGGGCAAGAATTTTGAAACAGATATACACGCGCACCACCTTTCGCAAAGCGGTAATATCCTCAATGAGCACACCGCACTCAGTGGAGCAGAGGCAGAGGGCATGTATCATGCCGACAATAATGAGTGGCATGCAGGCATAGTGGGTGAACGCAACCAGTATGCCGAATATGGCTATAACCATAACCTGCACGACTATCCTTTCGATTCGGTGAAGCAGGTATATACCACCATCAGGGCAACTGTGGATATGAAGAACAAGACGGACAGCGGCGACCGTTTTTTCTATCACCCTGCGGTTACGGCCTCTTACTATGGCGCCAAAATGAATACCTCCGAGATCAGCGCAACTATTAATCTTCCTGTGAGCTACAAACTGGATACCAGTCTCGACCTTGTTGGTGCGCTGACAGGAAATGTAACCCAATACCAAACTACAAAATGGAATAATTTCAACAACCTGGCTGAGTTCCTGCCGGGTGTGGTGCTGCACCACGGCCCCATGAGTGGCCATGCATTGCTGGGGCTGGCTGTGGGTGGCGATGGCACCGGCTATGTGTTGCCAGATATACTTGCGGCCTTCCGTCTGCCAGATACCCGCTATGTGGTTACCGCAGGATGGCAATCTTCGCTGAGGCAAAATACTTACGAGGAGTTAACCACAGAGAACCCATACATGCGCAGCTTCTATAACCTGCAGCAAACTAAAAAAGACGAAGTGTTCCTGGGCCTGGAAGGGCCTGTAGGCAATCATTTCCTGTTCTCGGCGCGCGGAAGCTGGTGGAACTTTGCTGGCCTGCCTACGTTTCTTAATGACACCGGCGATAAAAAGCAATTTTACGTTGAATATGATAATGTGAAAGCCTTCTCCATCCATGTAGCGGTGCGCTATACGCAGGCCAACATATGGTCGGTGGGCGCTACGGCAGATTACTATATCTATTATGGAGGTACTGAAAAATACGTATGGCACGAGCCAAGCGTGAATTTGAAGGGCGACCTGAGCGTAAACGTATCTAAAAAATTTGTGGCCCGCACCTACTTTGCATTGCTTAGCGGCATCCATGCCCGCGACACGCTTGGCCCCCCTGTACGTATAGTAACCCTGAAGCCGGTTGCAGACCTCGGTATTGGCGCTGAATATAGCATCATTCCCCGCCTGTCTGCTTTTGGCGAACTTGATAACCTGCTGAACGACAAATACCAGCGCTGGTATGGCTACCAGGCTTATGGGCTGAATGTTTACGGTGGGTTGCGGTTGAAATTCTAATATCTCCCGGCAACGGCAAGTTCACAAAATTTTTATATCCATCCCGGAAATTTCTACGATTTATTTAATTACCTTGCCAGACTAATTTGATGAGGGCATTACCGCAATGGATATCGCAAAATATATAGGTCTCTTTTTATTAAAAAACCACTACTGTTACATACACGGGCTGGGCAACATGGAGCTGGTAAAGCGCCCTGCCACCCACGATGGCAAAGCACTGCAGCCGCCATCCTATGAAGTACAGGTTACCCCCGGCGGCTCTATTGATGATAACCTCGCGAATTTCATTGCAACCAACGAGCAAATAAGTATTTCGAAGGCGGCAAACACGCTGCGTGAATATAGCATACAGGCGCGAAAGGATATGGCCAGCGGCCAGGAAGTACCCATTCCAAACATAGGCCATTTTATAGAAGGTGGTGGCAGGGTGAAATTTGTTACCGATGCTAATTTCCGCTACACACCCGCGGGTATCCCCACCATTAAGAACAGCAAGCAACTGGATGAACAGAACTCGCGCCTGCAGCAAAAACCTTCTTATCCCGAACCCCATAAAGCTGATTCTATCAACTGGAGTATGGTGATACTGGTAGTGGTGTTGCTCATTATACTTGGGGGCGGTGGTTATGGCATCTACTACTATATGAACTCGATGAAAGCCGCTGCCGCGCCTGCTGCCGTTGTTCCAAAGGACACTGTAGTACAGGCGCCGGCTACAGTTGCAACACCAGATTCAACTCAACTCAAGGATACAACTGCTGTAGCCTCAGCACCTGCCGTTAGCGCTACATCTGGAGACACCGTAAAGCATACCTACAAAATGATCATCGGTGATTATCCGGAGCTGGAAAAGGCGGAAAAACGTATGCGCAACCTCAAGATAAATGGCAACCGTGCAGACATCATGCCTAAGGACAGTGGCGGATATTATGTGTTTACCAACATTAAGTGTTTCGCCTCAGACACTGCTCATGTAAAAGATTCACTGCGTATCCTGTTCGGCTACAAACATGTAACCATTTCCAACAAATAGTCTTGTGATTAGCGTTAGCGTCAGTACGGCTCATAGCCGTCAGACGCGTTAAGGGAAAGCCCAATTGGTATCACCCGCCTATCTCCATCAATTTTTCCAGCACCATATGAGTAGCAGGGCACACCATAGCGTTTTTAAGTGTTAGCTGCACCCGTTTCAGCAGCACATCTTCATCAGTATAAGGGTAGCGTGCGCAATCGCTGGGCCGGTCTTCATAAATATTGCAGGTATTATCTTCCGCCAGGAATGGGCAAGGAGTTGTTTTGGTAACATAATCCCCTTCATCATCCAGTTTCAGGTACTGCGACACCAGGTCGCCCTCCTTCATCCGCAGGCTTTTGGCTATGCGCTTTATGTCCGGCTGCTTGAAACGTGGAGAATGGTTTTTGCAGCAGCGGGCACAGTCCAGGCAGTTAATTTTGCTAAAGGCTTCTTCATGCAGGTCGGGCAAAGCATCTAGCAGCTTATTCTGCAGCGATTTGGTTTTATTGCTTTTCTCCAGCATATACTTATATGCCTTTTGGTGTTCCTTCGCCTCCTTTTCCCAGTTTTCCAGTGCCATGAGATTCAAAAGTACAACTAGTTCCAAAATAAGAGCGCCTCGCACCAGCAAATGCTCGTGCGGGGCGCGCTCAATAAAAGTTAATTATTGTTTTACTATTCGTCCCGTAGCGAGAATGCCGCCGTCTTTTTCGAGTTGAAGTATATAGATACCAGGATCCAGATTAGTGACCGGTAACCCGACCAGGTTATTCCCTATTTCAAAGCCATGAATGGTTTGGTATACCAGCTTGCCGCTAACAGAATAAACCCGGATATTTCCTTCAAAGTTTTGCCCGGCTATCACGCGGAAATTAATAGCATCGTTTGTCCTGCTCGGATTTGGGTATATGGCGTAGGACAATACCGGGATCAACTCATTTGTAGCATTTGCTGTTCCAGCCTCCCTTCCTGCGGATAATACACAAAACGGATTACTCCACCGTGGATCGGTGGTTATCAAAGTATCAGTCAAGGTATTCAGGAAGGCCAGCAAGGCGTGCTTTTCAGAATCTGAATAATGGGGCCTTCTCGCCAGTCCCGCTGCGGTTTTGAGGAAGGGGCTAAGATTCGCTGTGTTGTGTATTGAATCACTGTAGAAATTAACGACTTGCGCCAATGTCTGGTATCTGCCGTCATGCATGTAAGGTGCGGTTAAGGCGATATTCATCAATGAGGGCACTTTGAAAGTTCCTATTTTATTTCTTTGACCGTCAGCACCACCTACTCCGAGATCGGTATAGATAGAGTCGAGCCCATTGCTTCGCGCTGCACCTGATACAAAGACATTCTTGGTGTGACATGACTGACAATTACCGCGGGCGGTATCCATAAATAGAGATTTACCAAAATTCTCTTGCGCGGTAAAAGTTGCGAAAGTTGTATATGCCGCCGGCCCTGGCGTGCTATTCACGCCCTGCCACCATCTTGAGCCGAATGTGTTCATACTCCTTACAAACTGTGCCAATGCCCTGGAAATTTCGTCGGAAGTAATCGTTGTAGTCCCAAATGCAGCATTGAACAAAGGAGGATAAATAGACTTGGCCGCGACTCTTGCTACAAGTGTATCCAGCGTAAGTCCCATCTCTATTGGGTTCTGTATCGGCATCAGCACCTGTGCTTCCAAGGTTGCAGCTCTTTCATCCCAGAAAAACGACGCATCCTTAAAAAAACGTGCATGCATCAAAGCCATCGCGTTACGCGTTCCCTTTGTGCCATTATAACCGGTGCTGAACCGTGCGGTATCTGAAAACGAGAATTTTTGCTGGTGACACGAACCACAGGAAATTGTTTTATTAGCCGACAAACTGACGTCGTAAAACAATACCCGTCCTAACGTGGCGCCTGGATCGGTAGTGGAGTCCGTCGTTGGCATATTGTCCATTGCCCCAAGGTTACCTACAACCGTAACCGGGAAGGGAATATTCTTATATACGTAAGAAGTGCCTGGGAGATTAACGCAGTTGCTGTTATAAACTGTGAACGCCATAACCGGCAGTACCAGTGTGGCCAAAACGGCGAGTTTAATTTTTTTCATAAAACATATTTAATGTGTAACGAGACGAATCCCAATAATTACTTTCACAACTAAATCTATACCAAACTTCATAAATTGACAAAAATAATTTTTATCAATGTTTTTTATTTCAATGTTTTATAAATAAAAACAGAATAAACATTAGACGGCTAAATCTTTTTAATCCTTTCCTAACTTGAAATAAATAGTTCTACATTATACATATAATTATCACAAATAAACAAACCGTGTAGGCGGCTTGTTGTTTGAAATTGACGCTTATTCTGCACAATTGGTGTCGTGCGCGATAAATGCTACACAATCTTTGCAATAAATAGAATTTCCGGATTTTATTTAATTATTCCGTAACTTTGCACCCTTTTCAAATCATAACCGTAATTATGAAGTTATCCCAGTTTAAGTTTGATCTCCCATTAAATCTCATTGCTCAGCACCCCGCCAAAAAAAGAGAAGATAGCCGCCTAATGGTTATTCACCGCGATACCGGTAAGATAGAGCACAAAACTTTCAAGGATGTCCTCGGTTACTTTCACGATAAGGATGTGATGATCGTAAACAACACCAAGGTTTTCCCTGCGCGCCTCTATGGCCGCAAGGAAAAGACCGGTGCTAAGATAGAGGTGTTCCTGCTTCGTGAGCTGAACAAACCTAATCACCTGTGGGACGTGATAGTGGACCCTGCGCGTAAGATCCGCGTAGGCAACAAGCTGTACTTCGGCGATAATGACGAACTGGTTGCAGAAGTAATAGACAATACCACATCGCGTGGCCGTACCATTCGCTTCCTTTTTGATGGCGATGACCAGGCTTTCCGCGGTATGCTGGACCTGCTGGGCGAAACCCCGCTGCCTAAGTACATAAAGCGCAAACCCGAAGAAGAAGATAAAGAGCGTTACCAGACAGTATATGCCAAGTATGAGGGTGCAGTTGCTGCCCCTACTGCCGGTATGCACTTCAGTCGCGAACTCATAAAGAGATTGGAGATCGTAGGCGTGAAATTTGCAGAAGTTACCCTGCACACCGGTCTCGGTACCTTCCGCCCTATCGAAGTGGAAGACCTGTCGAAACACAAGATGGATGCAGAATACTTCAAAGTGGACGAATATGCCGCTGGTATCGTGAACAAGGCAAAAGTGGATAAGCGCCACATTTGCTCTATTGGTACTACTACCATGCGCGCGCTGGAAAGCTCAGTGACTGCGCAGGGTCTGCTGAAACCAGAAGAAGGCTGGACGAATGTATTCATTCACCCGCCTTACAATTTCTCTATAGCCGATTCACTGATCACCAACTTCCACCTGCCTAAGACAAGCCTCATGATCATGGCCTGTGCCTTTGCCGGTTACGATCTGATGATGCATGCATATGAAGTGGGTATCAAGGAGAAGTATCGCTTCTTCAGTTATGGAGATGCTATGCTGGTGATCTAGTAAAATTCCAAAGTAAGAATTCCAAATTCCAAAAAAAGAACATACACAGCGCACCTTCGGGTGCGCTGTTTTTATTTAACTTTGTTACAATACCTGTTTATATGATTATTCGTTTGCCCTTACGATTTGAAGGGAGCAAGGGAGAAAAAATCCTATATGCGCTTTTTGACAGCAGAGCTACCTATTCCTGTATCAACGATGAAATAGTTGATGAGCTGGAGATACTTACGCCCCTGCATACTCCCATGAGGATGGTTACGGCGAGTGCTTCAACTTTTATGGAAATAAATTATCGTACTTCATTGGACTTCTACCATGAAGATATACGCCTCACTGATGAGTTTTATGTAATTCCCGATCTTAGTGAGCAAGTAATAATTGGCGCATCCACTATGCAGAAATGGAGAATCAAACTAGATTTCGAGCATGATACCATAATTCTTGATCCTACAGTGGCTAAGGCTATTTTGGTGAACCTGATAGCGAAGTAGCGGTATTCATCAACTGCGCATACGTTTTTAGAAATTATGAGTCTTTATTTGGGTAAAACAGGTCTGCGTGTCAGTTCCATTGACTATGGTATCATTAATGAATATCGTGGGCTGGCCAGCATATATTCCTGAATCCGATGTGGAGAACCCGCGACCGTATATGGTGACACCATTTGTTGTTTGTAACGGTAGCGTTAATGTTGCATAAGGGGCATGTCCCGAAAAATAGACGTAAACTCCATAATCCCCTGCTATCCTGGAAATAGACAGTTCGTTCGGATTTGTCAAAACACCAGAGATCTCCGTGCTATATACATGAATAACGGAGTCGTAATTAAAATGGCCGCAGGGGTCTGAGCCAATGTAGTAACCCACAAACCCGGCGCTGGCAGGCTTTGGCGTCACGTGCATACGAATAGGGTAGCTTTGTGTTCCTTGTGAGCTCGCAACATTAATATTCGCAGTGTACAGGCCAGAGTCCGCATTTACTGCGATCTTAAAGCTAAGCTGGTAGTTTAGCTTAAATGTAAACGACCCGGGCGAATCTACAATTGTCCCCGGCAAGCCGGTTAAAGAACAGGTAACCGGGAAATTTTCAGGGAAACCCGAGGTAAGTGAAAAATTCAAAGTGAGAAATGAGGATGTACTGTCTATCAATTCAATAGTCATGATGCTGTCCTTGACATTGCCTGCCAAATCGCTGTAAGTATTTCCCTGGAGGTATATGTCGAACGTAGGTACGCTGTTAGCATGCGATGAATTCTGCGCTTTGTAGCAAGAGCAATAAATCAGGCAAGCAACAACGCAGCCGAATAAGATTTTTTTCATAGTTATAATTTAAAGGAAAGCCCGGTGTTTAAAACGCCCTTATACCCAAATCCAAGCTCCATGAACCATTTTACCCGTCCACCGACCGATAGCCCAAACGGTGATAAATAGATATTCGGACGAACCCTGTTATTGTTCACCTCCTGGATTGCGCCCAATGTACTGCCTCCGTTATAAAAAGAATTCATATAGTAGGTGTCGCTGTACCGGTCAACCTCGTTGCGATAAGTAACGCCCAACCCTGCTGTACAATAAAGCCTCGCAATACCTTTATTTACGTAAGTAATGTATATCTCGGGGGCAAAAGTAAAGGCCTGGCGTTTAAAACTGCCCAGTGACACTGTTGTCCATTCGTTCCTGTCGGATGTTGGGTCATTTCTTTGCCAGTCCCCGCTTTCATTTTCATAAGTAAACGTGAGTCCCAGCGATATTCTTTTATTAACGAAATACTTCACTGTAACGTAGTAGGTACCTGAATACTGATTAACTATATAGTCACGGAGCGTAGTGCCCAAAAGGAACCCCGGTGAACAACCATCAAGCAGTTCATCAGACGACCAGACACCTGAGCCCACACTAAGCTCAATTGTACCCTTTTTTTGGCCTGATGCACTGTTAAAGAACAAAATGAGCGCCGCTGCGAACGTGATTAATTTCCTCATAATAGGTAAGGTACAATAAGATATTTAACATTTTATTACTAATGACTTCCACAAAATAAACGTCTATACATTTAGGGCATACGCCATTTCATACTAATACTTGCGAAACCGAGTTTATTATTATGAATTAACAACGTAATTTTGACATATCTATTATGCAGCAACACATCAGGAACATTATACAGGCATCTGTTGATACCAAGCAAAAACTCCTTGCAGACCCAATACTCATCGACACCATAGAAAAGGTCACAACCCTTGTAGCGCAGGCTTTTGCAGCCGGCAACAAAGTGTTGTTTTGCGGCAATGGCGGCAGCGCTGCCGATGCCCAGCACCTGGCGGCAGAGTTCAGCGGCCGCTTTTATACCGACAGAGATCCGCTGCCTTCGGAAGCCCTTCACTGCAATTCTTCGTATATGACTGCAGTGGCAAACGATTATGGCTATGACGTGGTATATAGCAGGATAATAAAAGGCACCGGGAAACCGGGAGATGTGCTAGTGGCACTGAGCACTTCAGGAAATTCTGTTAATATTATCAATGCTATAGAGCAGGCAAAGAAAGTTGGTATGATTACTGTAGGACTAACAGGTGACGCTGGTGGTAAAATGAAGACAATGTGCGACCACCTTGTAAATGTGCCCAGCAATGACACACCAAGAATACAGGAATCGCACATAATGGTCGGACATATTATCTGCCAGTTGGTAGAACAGGAATTGTTTAAAAAGTAAAATGAAAAGAGAATGAGCCCTTTAGAATTAAGATCGGAAATAGACAGAGGCTGGACCCTCTTCCTCGATAGGGATGGCGTGATAAATGTAGAATCTGTAGGTTCCTACATTACAGAGTGGAGCGAATTCAACTTCCACGATGGTGTGCTCAATTCATTGCGCACGCTAGGCCAGGCATTCGGCCATGTTATTGTAGTATCAAACCAGCGGGGTGTAGGCCGTGGCATCATGACCCTGGCTGCGCTGAAAGAAATACACGGCAATATGAGCGAGGCTATAGAGCAAAGCGGTGGCCGTGTGGACAAAGTATATGCCTGCACCGCGATGAATGATGAAGACCGCAACCGCAAGCCAAATACAGGCATGGGCCTTCAGGCGCAGGAAGATTTTCCGCTCATTGATTTCAAACGCAGCGTAATGATAGGCAACAGCCTCAGCGATATGGAATTTGGCAAGCGGCTCTCTATGCACACCGTATTCCTTACCACCAAGCACGATCCGGTAGAAATGCCAAACGACCTTGTGGATGAGCAATACCCATCCCTGGAGGCCTGGGCCAAAACGCTTGTGGCTGCGGAAGTGATGGCTGGCTGCTAGAAAGTAAAAGCATATGCCGGAACGTTGTAACTTTGCCTCGTGGGATCAGTGTTTGCAGAAATAGAGCTCAAAAATCTTTTAATGCCTGATCTGGCGTCTTACCACGCCAGGGCGCTGGTAGATACCGGTGCGTTACACCTTTGTATTCCACAGCACATTGCCTTTCAGTTAGACCTAAAAGAGTTGGAGCAAAGGGAGGTAACCATTGCCGATGGGTCTAAAAGAATGATACCCTATGTTGGCCCGCTTAAAGTGGCTTTCGGGAACCGTAATTGTTTCACGGGCGCCATGGTTATAGGAGATGAGGTATTGCTTGGGGCGATACCTATGGAAGATATGGACCTCGTGGTGATACCCGCACTCCAAAAAGTTACCGCCAACCCTCTTAGCCCGAATATTCCGGCGAGCGTGGTTAAGTAATCCGATCTGTAATAAAATACTTTGAATAACTTTGGGCAAACATTAGTATGAATATGAAGTTAGCCTCCCGGCTTGTTTACATACTATTATTGGTAGCCCTCGGCTTTACGATTACACTAAAGGCCAACCACCTGCCTAAGGCATTTGTTTTTAGTACGCTCATAACACTCACCTGCATTTATTTTATTCTTAGGCTTGTAGCCATTCGTAAAAAAGCGAGGGCTGCCGGTAATGTTCAAAGCTCCGGGATACATAAAATATCGGATGCTATCCTTATCGCGTCTCCATTTGGGACAATGGTGGCGTTGATGCTTATGATCTGGCATGTGCGGTATATTGGCCTGCCTTTATTGAATTACTCGCTGGTTATGTGCATATTGGGTTTTTGCTTAAAGCTTTTTGCGAAACCCAGGGTAAACAATGACGTAATTACCATTGCTTTAAAACGGCGACAGGCTGTGACGGGCACTATAATATATTTGTGTGTCATCTGTATCATCACAGGAATGCTTTTACGCATAAATCATTTTTCCGAAGGAAGGCTACTCATGAACTGGGGTACGGGATCATTGTTTGCCTTCCTGGCATTTCTTATTATTTATGCGGCTTATCTCAAAAAAAGGAAGGACGTTAGAAATCCTGCGTAGTTACATAGTTGCAGCACAAAAACAAGACGCTTGCTTGGTAGGGCATATTAAGGCCTCTTTATTATTATCTTCGTAGAGCCTTACTGCTCACCTGTAAAATGCTGCACCGTTTTTTATCAATATTAGCCATTGTCTCTTTTTGTTTCGCACACGAAGCAAAAGCCCAGGATAGGGTACATGTTGATTCTAACTATAAGAAATTTCGTTGCGGCCCGGGTCCAGTGGCAGGAGTTATAATACTGGAAGTTTACGGTGTTGGATTTAGTTACATAGCGTCAAAACCATCGTGGTATGGAGACAAGATCATGGGCGGGGTATATGCTGCTTCGTCAATTGCAGTCCTTGGCATAGGTATTGGGGAGTATATAAACAATGCAGGAGACCGGAAGGAACAGATCTGCGGCTCCATTCTGTACCTGGGAATCAGTTATGGCCTTTCAAGGCTCGCCGTTTATAACCTGTTCCAGGCCGAAGGCCAATCGTCCTTATCGCGTTCCAATCGGAATTTTATTGAGTTCAATGCGGCTTTTATCGGCCCCGCTGTTCTTTATTGTCTGTCCGAACTCTGTTTTAACAAATTCAGTAAAAAGTCAAAAGACAAGATGAGTTTTTATTTTACCGGAAACAGCCTTATGTTTGCCATGAATCTGTAAATAAACCGGAAATACATTTTATTATTAATTACATTTCCGTTACCAGCCTGTAAGATTCATATAAATCCCGGAAAAACCCTGGTTCATACATTTTCTCCGCAAATTTATTTTATTAAATAAAAAGTATTAGCTACCTTTGCAATCCCTTAAAAAAACATGGCCAAACAACCACTCATTAAACAAGACGGAACAATAGTGGAAGCGTTATCAAACGCTATGTTCCGGGTACGTTTGGAAAATGGCCACGAAATACTGGCCACCATATCCGGAAAGATGCGGATGCACTATATACGCATACTGCCCGGAGATAAGGTGGGCGTGGAGATGAGCCCATATGATCTGAGCCGCGGCAGGATCATTTACAGGTATAAGTAAAATTAAAAAGTCAAAATTCAAAAGCCAAAAAGAAGAGGTGATTGGATTCTGGCTACGGATAGCAGACACAAGATTTTGATTTTTAACTTTTGAATTTTGAATTTGTATGAAAGTAAGAGCATCCATAAAAAAGCGCAGCGTTGATTGCAAGATCGTGCGCCGGAAAGGTAAGTTGTACATTATCAACAAAAAGAATCCCCGTTTTAAACAACGCCAGGGATAATTTTAATTTTTTAATTTTTTAATTTTTAGTTTTCAATGGCTCGTATAGCTGGTATTGATCTTCCGAAGAACAAACGTGGTGAGATAGCGCTCACTTATATCTTCGGCATTGGTAATAGTACTGCCCGGTACATTCTCGACAAAGCAGGTGTTTCTTATGATAAGAAAGCCTATGAGTGGAATGACG
>CAIRTW010000006.1 GCA_903881585.1 uncultured Bacteroidota bacterium
GTTTAATAGAAAGATGTCAACCTACCGAGGCAAACTATTCTATCGGATGATTCAGCAAGCAATGGTAACAACTCCAGTGCCGCTCAACGACATAATAACCCCTAAAAAACCACTCACCTAAAGCAGATAAGCAGTTTTAATTTTTCCCATAGGAGTAGAAAAATACTGTTACCCCAAGTACAATTATACTTTAAAAGGCGGGAAAAATAAACCCAAAACTATCTACCTGGGCGACAGCTTTATTTTGATGTTGTTACAAAATGACTATGTGCAAAATGCCAGTTCCGATTGGGAATGTTGGTTTTATTTCAATGAGGTATGGAACGAAAACTGTCTGGGTGGCGCGGAACAACCGAAACCGATGGAAACTTATAATTGGCAAAGATCGCTGTTAAGCGCAGATTGCTTTGTTATCTTATTTACGCCTTATAATCTTGCGAAATTCACAAAAAAAGATTTTTTCCTTGAAGTAATGTATAATCACTTCTATCCGGCTGAAAAAGAATAATCACAGCCTATCTGATTTCTAAATTTACGTTTGCTTATCACCTATTGCAGCTCTACAGCTCCTTCCTCAGCCTCGCTACAGGTATGTATAGCTGCTCGCGATATTTGGCCACTGTGCGGCGGGCTATATTGTAGCCTTTCTCCTGCAGCAGTTCGGTTAAGTGTTCATCAGAAAGGGGCTTGCGCTTATTTTCAGCGCCTATCAGGTCATTGAGGATGTTCTTTACTTCACGGGTTGACACTTCTTCGCCGCTTTCGGTTTGCAAGGCCTCTGAGAAAAAATATTTCAGCTTGTAGGTTCCGTACTCTGTCTGTACATACTTACTGTTGGCTACCCGTGATACTGTCGATACATCAAGGCTGGTCATCTGGGCTATGTCCTTTAGTATCATTGGCTTTAGCATGGACTCATCGCCCGAAATAAAAAACTCTTTCTGAAAATCAAGTATCGCCTGCATGGTATGCAACAACGTATGTTGCCGCTGCTTAATGGCATCTATGAACCACTTAGCAGAATCCAGCTTTTGCTTAATGAAAATTACCGCCTCCTTCTGCCTTTTGTCCTTCTTTTCCCCGCGCTCATAAGCCTTCATCATGTCTTTGTATCCTTCAGATATCCGGAGTTCCGGGGCGTTCTTGGAATTGAGCGACAGTTCCGGGATGCCATTATTATTAAAAACAAAAAAGTCAGGGATGATATAACTCTCCGCCTTGTTGAGCACTGCAAAAGCTGCGCCGGGCTTTGGGTTCAGCTTAATGATAATGTTAATGACGTTTTTAAGATCGTCGTTATTGAGCGCCAGGTGCTTTTGGATCTTGTCGTAATGCTTCTTAATGAACTCGTTAAAATATTTATCCAGGATCTCTATCGCGTCTTTCACAGGCTTTGCCTGCGTCATTCGCTTCAGCTGCAACAGCAGGCACTCTTGTAGTGTCCACACACAAATGCCAGGCGGGTCAAACAGTTGTATCTGCTGTATCAATCCGGCTATCTCTTCGGCATTGGTATCTATGTTTTGGCCAAAAGCCAGGTCGTCAACTATCGAGGTCACTTCGCGGCGCAGGTAGCCGTCCTCATCAAGGCTGCCTATTATCTGCTCTGCTATCCGGTGGTTGCGGTCATCCAGCTCCAGCATCCCCAACTGGTCAAGCAAATAATCATGAAAGCTGGTCTCTACGCGGGCCGGTGTTACGAGTTTCTCATTTTCGTTGGCGCCATAATAATCGTCACCATATTCATACCCACCGCTGTCATCATCTTCACGTCTTAAAAAATCATCCAGGTCTATTTTCTCGGCGGTATCGTCACTTAGTTCCACTTCATCCGCAGGTCCTTCTGCATCCTCACCTTCCGGTGCGGTTTCCTCCAGCTCGTAAGTGTCCTGCTCGGTATTGTTGTTCTCCAGTTCAGATTCCAGTGCGGGGTTTTCCTCCAGCTCTTCTTTTATCCGTTCTTCAAGATTGGCCGTAGGTATCTGCAGCAGCTTCATTAACTGAATCTGTTGGGGTGATAGTTTTTGCAGTAACCTCTGCTGGTTTGATTGTCTTAACATGATAATACCTTAGCCGCTAATGCAAAAATAAAATTTAAAGCCACAAAACAGCATTATAA
>CAIRTW010000007.1 GCA_903881585.1 uncultured Bacteroidota bacterium
ATCTCCCTCTTTTTTATCCTGTTCTGCTCTCGCCAGGGCATCCTGCTGTTTTCTTTCCAGCTCTTTTTGTCTTTGTACTGCTTCCGTTTTGGCAGTTTTTTGTGCAAAATCACTTTCTATTTGTTGCTCTTTTAGTTGTTGTTCAAATTTTAGCTGCTGCTTTTCTTTCTCTGTTTTAGCCGCCGATTGTTTTTTATCATATTCATACCTGAGGGCGGTTAGTTCCATCTCCTTTTTTAAAGTCAGTTCTTTTTTCTCGTTCTCCAGTTTCAGCGAGTCCTCTTTTTTGTCAATCGCAAATTTTATTGAATCCTCTCTTTTATCATACTCGTATTTTAGCCCTTGCTGCATTATTTTTTTATCATTCTCTTTCGAAAATATAGAATCCTTTATCGCGTGGAAGTTCTCAGTAGCTACTAGCGAGTTGCCATAATCGCCAGCCAGCCGGTAAGCTAGGGTGAGGCGTCGATAGCATGATATTATTCGATCGGGCGAATTGATCTCCTTGCCAATGGTTAATGCGCGCTCCAGATATTCAATAGCTTTGTTTATGCAGGCCGATTGGCTTTTGGGAATAATTTCACCCTCAAGGTTTGCCTGCTGTAGGTTTTCTTTTGTCGTGATAAATTTTGAGGAATCTTCTGCTAACGATAAATAAACAGCGCCTATGCCCTCCGTACTGGCAGAAACACCATATTTATTTCCAATTTCGTTGTAGGCTTTTAAAGAATTTAGCAGATATTCCATGGCCTGGGAATAATCTTTCAAGCTTAAATAAATGTAGCCGATATTATTGGTCACGTCCGAAACGTACAATTTATTGCCGGCTTCCTTCTGTATGTTCAAAGCTTTTGAATAGTATTCTAAAGCTACAGAATATTTTTTTTGATCAGAATACAGGTTTCCTATGTTTTGCATCGATATACCTATTCCGGTTTTGTCTCCTATTTCATTGTCAATTTTCAGTTTTTTCAAATAATACTCCATCGCTCTCGATGTGTCATTTTGCTCAATGTACACGGAGCCGATGTTCCCGGTCGCCTTTGCAATCAAAGTCCTGTTTCCAAGCGACTCTCCTATCTTTAGCGCTTTAAAATAATTCACTAACGCTTTTGCATAGCTGGTTTGTTGTTTGTAAACCGATCCTAAGTTGCCGTACACAATAGCTATCTGTGTTTGGTCTCCAATTTCCTCGTCTATTCTTAATGCTTTAAAGTATTGTTCTGCTGCTTTGTCATATTCAGCAATCATCATGAAATGCCACCCTATATTAATTGCGATCTTCGCCAAATTACTTTTATCGCCGATCTCCTCAAATATTTTTGACGCTTTTCCTAAGTATTCTAACCCTTTGTCATTGTCGGAAGTTTTCTGATACATCGCCCCTAGGTTTAAGTAAGCAGCTCCTGCTCCTGGCTTATTTCCGATGTCTTCGTTGATTTTCAATCCTTTAGAAAAATCTTCAATGGCTGCGGAATATTCTGATTTTGCCGTATGGCATTTACCTAATGCACTGTATGCTTTTTGCATACCCATTTTCCAATCTAACTTTGCTGCCATTTCCAGGCATTGTTGGCCATATTTAATGCCTTCGTCTGGATTGATAAGATAATAATTTTGAGATAGCGCACCTAGTAATTTCACCTTATTGGTATCCTCTTTTTGTTTAGGTAGCTCAAGTAACATAGAATCTATTGCTGCTTGCCCCTGTTTTTGTCCATAAAGGTTTCCCCGGCAAAGTATAATTAATAGGACTGGCAAGGCCTTTATTAATAGTCTCATAAAGTCA
>CAIRTW010000008.1 GCA_903881585.1 uncultured Bacteroidota bacterium
GTAAAACGGAATAAAATCAAGGTTTTCAAGGATCTATTTGTCCACAAAAAAACCTCTACTCTAAAAATAGGGGGAATGTTGAATACAGCTTTTTTTTTTAATTTCGCAGCAACCGTTAGCAAGCACTAAAAGGTTCTCTATTGATTGACAAACTCAAAAGTCATGACAAAAGAAATATATGTAAATGAAATTCAAAAGGCAACTGATGGCGCAACCTTTGCAGTATCCTTTGACCTTGAAACGTCGGCAAAAAATCTGGAAATGATTTATGGAAAAGACCTGTTAGATATTTTCAGGACAGAAACAATTAAAAACGGCATACTTCGCCAATTTGACAAGTATTGCCAATATATTTTTTCGGCTGAAACAACATTAGTTCCTCGCTTTAATATAGTTATGGTTTTTATGGATTTTCATGACGATGTTGACTCTGCTCTGGATGCTTATTCAACAGAAGGGTCCGGTTTACAAAAAAGTGAGCAGACAAAAATTATGGATCTTTTTAATGAAATACAAAGTGGTAATCCACGAGAATATGCCGATATGAAACTAATAACTCCGTAGGATTTACTTGCCAACCGGATGAAGAATTTGCTTTAAAATTATTGGTGGTGGCAGAAAGGTGGCAGTTCGCATAGAACAACTGCGAACAACTTGAAACATGATGGTATAGCTTAATTCTTTTTTATGATTTGCCCGTATTCTATCTTGCGTCATCTTGGTAAAACATATAACACTTTTAGTGTTCCGTGTGCTCCCACCACCACTACAACGAAAGTCGCTCCCAGAGCGACTTTCGCATTTTTTAGAAAATCAAAGGTGGCAAAAAGGTGGCACTATTTCTGTATTAGCGTAGATCATCCCATTGTGTTTTGTCAAGGAAGTAATACAAAAAAAGCGTTTGCCCCAAAAGCGGGTGACATTTAACCGCATCACTTCTTTCTCACACACCATGTCGTCATAGCGCGCAGATCGCCAACAACAGTTGTTTTTATGGGTTCATATAGCTCGCCATTAAGCTCCTGTGTATAGTGTTCCAGTGCATCCTGGTTTACCAGGTAGCGTGTTGTTCCATCGGTCAGGAGGTACCTGCCGTTGTTTTTGCTCTGCACCAGGTCTTCTATGCCAATGTCAGAAGCGAGCCTTGCGAAGAAATAGCCGCCGGGTTTTAATACACGCCATGCAGAGCGCAACATATCTTCAAAGTGGGCTTTGTTTTTTGCGAAATGCAGTACAGCGCTGCAGATCACAAGATCGAACGAAGCATCATCGAAGGGCATATCTTCTGCGTTGGCAACAATGAAGTTTTCCTGAGAAGTGTGGGGCGCGACTTGCCGGGCCATGCTTTTAACGGCCTCTATAGCGCCGGCATCGGCATCAACAGCGAATACATCAAAATTATTTTGAAGGAAATAAACAATATTTCTTCCACCGCCGCAGCCCACATCAAGCACCCTTGTGCAACTGTCAAACCGGCCTTTCAGCAATTGGTCGAAGAGGTATATGTCTATGTTCCCGAAAGATTCAAGTATTTCCTTGTTCATATATGCCGCAGCTAATTTGAAGGATAGCTAAGGTATGTATTTGACAGGAACATAAGCTAGCGAGTGGTTAGAAATTGCATGCCAGGCCCATTTGATTTCGTCAGGGCGACATAATGTTGTATTTGCTGTACAATATGTGGTAATATAATTTGTGATTCAAAAAGCGTTTATTGCATTCCATTATTTTCTTGTGAATCAAAGGCTATGAAAAGAAAAAATTATTATCTTCACCGCTATTGTTAGATTTATATATCTTATTATAGAAAAATAAATTCCGTTTTATGAGAAACACCTACCATGCCTATTTGAAACCGGTATTCGCTGGCCTTTCGTTGAAACTGAGTTATGTGGCTGTGCTTGTTGTTCCGGTTATTATTGCGCTTGCCTGTAGCTCGGCCAATGCGCAAAATGGCTGGATACCTGTTGGGAACCCTTACTTTTCAGGTGGAGGGGCTGCTTATACGGCTATGGTTGTAGACGCAGGTGGAACGCCTTATGTTGTTTACCAGGATTCGAGCCTTGGGAAAAGGATAACCGTAAAAAAATATGATGGTACTAACTGGGTAACAGTTGGCCCTCCGGGTTTCTCTGCCGGTGAAGCTGACTTTTGTTCTATTGCGCTGGACCACGCCGGTCATCCTTATGTAGCCTATGTGGATGACGCCAACGGCTATGGCGCTACGGTAATGAAATTTGACGGAACCAGCTGGGGCCCGCTTGGCGGCACTGGTTTTTCTTTAGGCAGCACACAGTATATGTCTATAACGCTCGACTTTATGGACTCAGTTTATGTGGCTTACGAGGATGTTGCTATGGGATATGCGCTTACTATAGAGAAATTCAGCGCAGGCAACTGGATCTATATTCGCCAACCGGGCTTTACGCCAAGCGGTGTGGCCTATCCAGCTATCACCACAGACGATACGGGCGCAGTATATGTTGCATACCAGGATTGGGACAGCAGCTATAAGGCAACTGTAGTTACTTATACTTCTGACAGCGCATGGCACTATGTTGGCAATCAGGGATTCTCGGGTGGATGGACCACGTGGACATCAATAGCCATTGATGGCAGCGGCGCACCATGCGTTGCATATCAGGATGCCGGAGACAGCAATAGAGTAACCGTGATGCGATACAATGGAACTGGATGGCTAACTGTGGGTAGCCGTGGCTTCTCTGCAGGAGTAGCCCAATACCCAACACTGGCCATTGACAATACAGGTGCAGCATATGTCGCCTACAGTGACTGGAACGCAGGCAAGCATGCTACGATCATGAAGTACAGTGGCACAAGTTGGGCAAGGTTAGGCGTACAAGGCTTTTCTGATGGCGAAGCAGATTTTACATCTGTTGCAGTAAACCACATGGGTACCGCTTTTGTGGCTTACAGGGATATTTCCCATGGCAGTAAAGTAATTCTGGCAGAGTATAAAGCTGTGCCGTCTGATACCGGAAACAGTAAGATATGCCTCTTTAAACAGGATACCCTTAGTAACCCTGTTCCACAAGGTGTATGGAGCAGCAGCAACACATTTGTTGCACGCGTAGGGTCAACAACAGGTATCATAACGGGTATAAACCTGGGCACGGCCACCATTTCTTACACTAGCCTGGGCACAGCGGCAACAATGGAAGTGACCGTAGATGATTGTGCAGCGGAAGTGGGCACGGTAAATAATTCCGGGGAGCCGGCATTGTCTGTTTTTCCGAACCCGAGTCTGGGCTCATTTACACTCCACGTTTCTTCAGCGCAAAAGGAAAATGCGACCGTCATTATCACCAACATGCTGGGTGAAAAAGTAAAGGTATTTACCATTGCCACTAATGCAGATACGGAAGTGTCGTTGAACACACCTGCAGGCCTTTATTTTATCTCAGCGACAGGAACTAACTGGCAGCAGAATGCAAAAATAGAAGTGTTGAAGTAGTTTCACTTTTACATTTTCTGAATATGCAGCATCTGTTGTGCCCACGTTCAATTGTACTCTTGCTGACTATTTCAGTTATCAGCAACTGTGGTTGTGACCCTGCTTATAGCCTCTGGATCAATAACAAATCGGGACGCGACCGAAGGATCACGATACTGTATAACGACCGGTACACAAAGGACTATCATTCGTGCCCATGGCCAGGTACCTACTTCATGAATAGCATTGTTTTGAGCAGGAATGATAGTACGGCCATTCTCGTGCGCGCCATTCGTAAAGATTCGCTTTCTGCTGACTGGACAAATAGTTATTCATTCATTCTTCCAGCATTCTGTGATGTTCGCACTGAGGGTGGCATAGGCGTTAGGCCTCCCGAACAATTCGTGGTTATCGATGAGAAGGATACAATAAACACAATAAAAGGATCGAAAAAATATAGCTATAAAAGAGGAAGCCTCTCTGGCAATAAGCATGTGCTTCTGCTCCAGGACTCGCTTCATAAACAGTAATGTACAGCGCCGATCGGGCGGCACAAAATCTCATTATTTAACTATGTAGTTGCCCGCAGCCCTGGTAACCACGGCATTAAATCCTGCATCATCATGAATACTGCTAAATGCGGGATCTGCCTTTAATTTCGCTACCTCGTTAAACCCAAGTGATACACATTCGCTGAGCGCAGTAATCGCAGCCCTCTTATCACCCTTCTCCATATAATAAACGGCGGAGAGATAGCTGCAATCCGGATTTTTGGGGTCAGCCATTTTAAATATTTTCAAAAAAGCCAGTGCATTTGTGAGGTCATTTGTTTTTAGTGCATGGTCTGAATACATGTAGCCTAACAGCCCCAGGTAGTTCAGCACCCGTTTGTTCATCTGTCGCTCTTCGGGTGTTTTTGCGTGCTGTGCATTTTGGTCGAGCTGCTTTATTTTGCCGGCCCACCATTTTTCTCCCTGCACCGGAAACTGTTTTTGCAATTCCTGCTGCTGGTCCATTTCTTGCTGCCTGAGCGGGCTGCGGGCCGCGAAAGCGCTTTTATAACCGGCGCTATTGTCAATACCCGCAAGTTGCTTGTTGTAAGATGACACATCACCAAGCCCTTTCAGTAGCCTTATCGTTCCCGCAAGCAGATCGTGCGCCTTTGTCCATTCTCCCACTGCTATTGCTGCTGCTATCCGCCCGTCAAAGTCTTTTCTGAATACCTGTACCAATGTGTCGTTTTGCGTTTGCAAATGTTCTTTCATGGCATTCAACTGCAGCCACAATAGGCCCGACTGAAAATCTTCTACAGAAGGCCAGCCATGTATGCCACTGCTAGTGAGCAACTGGTGGGTAAATCCATTTTGCTCCAGCGCGCCATCCAACTGCTCCATTTCGGCCAGGTTAAAATCATAGTCTCCAACGATGCCGAAATAATCAAACTTGTTCTGAAAAGGCCGCTCTATGCGCGGAAAGCCGGCGGCACTACCAATGACACCTGCCACGCCCCCATCCAGGATGGCAACAGAACATGCTACACGCGCACCGCCTGAAAACCCTGCTGTATAAATTCGTTTAGGGTCTATGTTTATACGCCCCCGTGTATCACCCATTAGCGCTTGTACCCCGGCATTGGTTACCTCCCACGCTGTGCCATTTTGAGAAACATTGGAGCCGACCAATACGAAGCCATATTTTTCGGCAATGTCCTTATAAGCCCTCACCGGCAATGAGCCACGTGCATGTGCATCGAAAAAATAAATGCAGGGAAATGGCCTAGCCGAGGTATAATACGATGGCAGGTATAAAGCATAGGTCTGGCCGCCATCTTTATGGCAAGCTATGGTATCAGCTATAATACCCTTTGTCAACGATGCGTCGAATACTTGCACAGTGGCCGCGTCTGTGTGGCTGCCAGTACCTTGCTGCCCATTTCCTGTGTTGCAGGAAATGAAGAAGAAGACCGTTATGGCAAGCGGCAGGAACGTTGTCTTTCTCAGAAAAAATGGTTTTGATCAGGCAATAACAAATGTAAAGTATAATAGCAATCAGGGGAAACAATTATTCCCTATATTTATTTTCAAAATCGTCCGAATGAAGTCCGCAGTTTTTATTTCTCTTTTCGTACTAAGTACTCCTGTGCTGGCGCAGCGCATCTATCTGGATTCGGCAAGAACCTACCTTTCAGAGGGCAATTATAAAAAGGCGCTGCCTTTTGCAGAAGGAGCGGTGAGGAACGAGAAAACTAAGGATGATCCGGAGGCGTGGTTCCTGAGAGGTATGGCACATCTGCAATTGGCCCAGGAGGCCAGCGCAAATGCTCCAGGGGCAGCAACTGACGCCTACAGTTCTTTCCTGAAAACATTGGCGTTGAAGCCCGACTATGGCAGGGAGATCAATAACCCCATGCATTCGGTTGCCATTATCAAGTTCAATAAAGCGGCTGAATTATTTGCAGCAAAGTCATACGACAGGGCATACAGCGAATTTACCGAGGTGTATGCTATCTATAAGATCGGGGACGGTAAGCGCTTTTCGGATAACAAGGAATTTAAAGGTATGGCCTACGAAGCCCGGAAAAATGCAGTGTCATCGGCCAGCAGTGCAGGGCGGAATGAAGATGCTATCGGACTGCTGGAGGACATGATAAAAGGTGATTATAAAAACGATACCGAAGTTTATCAATCGTTGATAGACATCTGTGATGCAGAGAAAAACGATGTGGGAGAAGTAGCGGCTATCAATGCAGCCCGCAGCCGTTTCCCGAAAAATGAAAACTTCAGGACAGCAGAGCTCAACTACTACATAAACAGCGGCAAAAACGAAACGCTATTGCCTAAACTGGAGGACGCAGTAAAGAAAGACCCAGGTAATGCCGACCTGGTGTTCCGGCTGGCAAATGTGTATGCCGCAATGGCTTTCCCTGCAGATGAACAAGGTAAGTTGCTGCCTCAGCCAGCCAACTTTACCGACCTGTTTTCGGAGGCCGAGCATGCCTACAGCAAAGCGCTGGAAATGGCGCCGGGCGATGCAGCGCGCAATTTTAATTTTGGAATATTATATTATGACTATTCCCGGTGGTACAACCTCAAAATGACAGAAAAGCCGGGAGCTGACGATAAACTAATATCCGAAATGACCGCCAAAGAAAATGAAGAGCTTAGTAAGGGGCTGCCTTATTTTGAAAAGAGCTTTGCTGTGCTGGACGTAAAGGCAAGTACGCTTCTGGGCGCAGAAAAGACAATGTATCATAACACTATGAACGTTCTGAGGGGTATTTATACCGAAAATGGGGACACAGCCAAACTAGCGCAAATAGACGCAGCGCTTGGGAAATGGAAATAAGCTCCTTTTAGTTGACTTACAGAACTGGCTGGTTAGTCCTTAACCCCCGTGAATGTACAGGTAACAACATACTGGCTGGATATGGTCGTTGACACCGTAAGCGTACCTGATCCATCTATCGCGCCATTACCTGATATCAGGTATGTACCGCCACAATTATCATGAAAGGTTTGCAGGGCCAGGGCAAACTTAGCATTATTAACCGTGGCTTCCACCGGCACTGTAGCCGAGCAACTGCCAAGGCCAAAAGTTGTGCCTATTTTAATAAGATTGCCGCCGTCTTCTGCGCCAATATACTCCTTGGTGTTAAGGGTCAAAACCGTATCATAGAACTCGTTATCCCAGCAAGTGGTGCTGCCTACCCAATCGCTCACGAACTTTGCATTTGCAGGTACCGGAACGGTCTTTGTGCAGGAAGTAAAAGAAATTGCAGCAAGAGCGGCAACAAGCAGTAATGTTGTGAAGTTATTTCCAACAGATCGTGATTTCTGCGTCATACGGTATGTCTTTAAATAGAATTTGGCGGTAATATAGCACTAAAAAACAAAAATATAAAATTAGCGGCAAAATCTGCTCATCCTACGGACTGGTATATTCTAAAAAAAAGTTCCGGGAAACCGTACAGTGAACGATCAACCGCCCGCCCTTCAAAACCCAGGCCGCGGAGTGGATAAAGTAATAGCTTTGCAGTTCAAAAAGTACATGTGTGGCAAATATTCTGATCGTTGACGACGAAGAAAAACTCAGAGCGCTCCTCAGGAGGATCATATCTCTGGAAGGCTATAAGGTGTTTGATTCCCCTACCCTTCAATACGCAAGGCAGTCATTGGAAAGCCATAGCATTGATATTGTGCTGTGCGATGTGAAGCTTCCTGATGGCAGTGGTGTGGATTTTGCCAAAGAAATAAAACAAAAATATCCCCAGACCGAAGTTATCCTGCTCACTGCTTACGGCAATATACCCGATGGCGTGCAGGCGATCAAAAACGGCGCGTTCGACTATATTGTAAAAGGAGATGATAACGACAAAATTATCCCGTTGCTGAGCCGTGCATCTGAAAAAGTATCCCTGCAAAAGAAAGTTACCCAACTGGAACGGCAATTGAATACAACGTATGGATTTGATACCATAAATGGCCAAAGCCCGGCAATAGCCGCAGCGGTGAACCTTGCAAAGAAAGTGGCTCCTACCAATACCCCGGTGCTGCTCACCGGCGAAACCGGAACAGGGAAAGAGGTATTTGCCGGGGCCATTCATTATGCGAGTGAACGGAATACTTTTCCATTTGTACCGCTTAACTGCAGTGCGCTTAGCAAGGACATTATGGAGAGTGAATTGTTCGGGCATAAGGCAGGCGCTTTTACCGGAGCGGTAAAGGATAAAAAAGGACTGATTGAGGAAGCGAAAGGAGGAACACTGTTTCTTGATGAGATAGGTGAGATGCCCATGGACCTGCAGCCTAAGCTGCTGCGTTTTTTGGAGAATGGCACTTACTACCGTGTTGGCGATGCCACACAGAGGACAGTTGAAGTGCGCCTTATAGCCGCGACCAACCGAGACCTGCAGCAGGAGATCGCTTCGGGTAGGTTTCGCAGCGACCTTTATTATCGTATTGCGGTATTTAGCATCGTACTGCCACCACTTAGAGACCGGCAGAACGATATTACGTTGCTGGCAGATCATTACCTGAAAGTGTATACCGGAAAAACAAACAAGCAGATAAGCGGAATTAGCAAGGATGCCATGCAGGCATTGAAATTTCACTCCTGGCCGGGTAATGTACGCGAACTGAAAAACGTAATCGAGCGCGCAGTGATACTTGAAGATACCTATACGGTCACACTCAATAGCCTGCCTTTCGAATTGCAGCAAAGTGCAGTAGCAACCGGCCCGGAAAATGTATTATCCTCATTTCATCTTGCCACGATAGAGCGGCTGCACATTCAAAAGATGCTGAGCTACACCAATGGGAACAAGGCAGAAGCTGCCCGGCTGCTTAACATCGGGCTTGCTACCCTGTATCGTAAGATAGAGGAGTATGGCCTGAAGCATTGATCTTCTCATTTTAAGAAACTCCCTTCTTGTTTTGATAGTATTTTGGCCGAGGGCCGTACACCCTGGTAAGTGAAAACCCTTATATACACCGGGTTTTGGCTGTTTTGTGCGATCGCTACATGGTTTGGCATTCGTTTGGCATATACTGTGCAAACGAATCAATAATGATCAACCAAGTAGAACTTCCAATGTACCTGGAAGATGCAATTCCGGAAATATCCCATGACCTCGTACTTAATTGCGAAACCAATGCGTACAGTGCAATGAATACACTGACTGCATTCACTTCTGAAAATATTGAAGCACACAATTACAATGTAGTAAAACGCTGTTTTCTGTTGGCAGATAAGCTTTACAGCAAGGGCAATGGCATTGTAAAAAATGCAGTAGAAAACGTATTCGTGTTTTCTTTTACCAGGATGTTCGACTGCTTTCCGGCTGAGAAAAAGCAAATACTTGCTATACTGCCGATCTCGCTTTACTCCTTGTATATCACTCAGGTTTGCCATTGCGGCAGCTAGTTTTAGTTCTCATTTCAATAATAAACCTTCTCATTTTGAGAGGATTTTTTGGTCGATAATCTCTGGAAAGAATAGTTCGTACACGTCTAAGAGCCAATAGATCAGGGGTTTCGCGTGGGAAGCTATCGGGCCGGCTTATCAGGCACACAATTTGGCTTAATAGCCTGTAGGAGTGATAACGTAAAAAAGTAAACAATGCTTGTAACGACTGTATTAATAACCGGAACGCTGATCAGCTTTTGGCTGCTGTATAAGGCCATCGACTGGTTTGAGAAAATATAAATGATATGAAAAGGAAAATATTAATGGTAGCACTGCTTGCAATTTCTCTCAATGCTTATGCAAAGAGCGAAAGCGGCATCTATATGAATGTGGCCGATTTTAAGAATAGCAAACTGACTTACGACATCAGTTGTACCAACGGAGATAAAATTCATGTGCATGATTTCTTCTGGAACATGAGCACAATTAGAGTTGTGGACGATGGTAAAAAGTGCACCCTGAAAAAAAGCGATCTGTATGGCTACAGGGATTGTAACAATGATGTTTACCGGTTTTACAACAACATGGAATACCGTATTGCGGAGACCGGCAACATATACATCTATGTGCAGAAAGAAAGCACCGCTCAAAACAAGAATAATAAGGTGATCGATGTTTACTATTTCAGCGCAACACCAGATGGTGACATACTGCCGCTGACAATAAGGAACCTTAAAAAGGCCTACAAGGATAATGACCGGTTTCTGGATATGCTCGACAAATTTTTTGGTGGCGGAGATGTACGGGCCTATGATGATCAGCATAAAACTTTTAAGGTGAATTATCTTTTTTCAAAGACGCTGTAACAGGAAGCAAATTTAAAAACACTTGTATGGTAGCATTGTTCGTGATAGCCGTAATGACCTTTGTTTATATGGTCTATGTATTAGTTAAGCCGGAGAAATTTTAAGTAAGTATCAATCGATTTTTATGAATAGTCAAATTCTCGGGGTTGTAGTGATGTTTGTGGCAACCTTGCTGCTGGCGGTGCCGCTGGGGCGCTACATTGCCAAGGTTTATGCCGGCGAAAGGGTCTGGACGGACATTATTTTTAATCCTATTGAAAAATTGTTTTTCAAAGTGTCACGTGTCGATGTGACAAAGGAAATGAGCTGGAAACAGTGCCTGGTGGCCATGCTGACCATTAACGTCGTTTGGTTTTTCTGGGCCATGTTTTGCCTGCTCAATCAAAGCTGGCTACCCATGAACCCGGATCATAACCCGAATATGACGCCGGACCTGGCATGGAATACGGCGATCTCCTTTCTTGTGAACTGCAACCTGCAGCAATACAGCGGGGAGACCGGGGTATCTTACTTTTCGCAGGTATATGGCCTTATGTTCCTACAGTTTGCATCTGCAGGCACGGGTATGGCGGCCGCTGCTGTGGTTTTCAACGCGCTAAAGGACAGGACCACAGAAAACCTGGGCAACTTCTACAATTATTTTTTAAAGAGCTGCACACGTATTCTTTTGCCTGCCTGCCTACTTATTGCGTCCATTCATGTGTTTGAGGGTACACCAATGACCTTTAAGGGTATAGATACCCTGACTTCGCTGCAGGGGGATACGATGCATGTAAGCCGTGGTCCGGTGGCAGCGTTTGTAGCCATAAAGCATGTGGGCACAAATGGCGGCGGTTTCTTCGGTGCGAATTCAGCTCATCCGTTTGAGAATCCAAATTACTTGTCCAACATCGTGCAGATGATCGCACAGATACTGATACCATTTGCGATGGTTTTTGCATTCGGGTTTTACTGCAATAAAAAGAGGCTCGCCTGGGTATTCTGGGGCGTGATGACGGTTGGTTTCCTGATCCTTGTGGTGCCTGCAATAAGTGCAGAAGTTCATGGCAACCCTTACATAGCAAAGATGGGCATCTCGCAACAGGGAGGAAATATGGAAGGAAAGGAAGTTCGGTTTGGTTCTGTTGCATCGGCGTTCTGGTGCATCGCCACGACTGTCATATCCACGGGATCTGTAAATAGTATGCACGACAGTTTTATGGCGGTATCGGGTATGAATATGCTGTTGGGCATGATGATCAATTCGTTCTATGGAGGTGTGGGTGTGGGGTTCTTAAACTTCTTTATCTATGTGATACTTGCTGTGTTCATTGGTGGTTTGATGGTAGGTCGTACGCCGGAGTTTGCCGGCAAAAAGGTAGAGGCGCGGGAAATGAAAATTGCCATGATAATCGCGCTGTTTCATCCCTTCCTGATATTGGTTGGAACCGCCGTCGCCAGTTATCTCACCGCGCATGATACCAATATGGGCTGGTGGTTTGCAGATGCAGCCGGAAAGCACAATGCAAGCGGGTGGCTGAACAACCCATCTTATCATGGCTTTAGCGAAATGCTCTATCAATACACTTCTTCTTCGGCCAATAATGGCAGTGGATTTGAAGGGCTGGCGGATAATAACCCGTTCTGGAATATTACCACGGGGGTTGTGCTTTTGTTTTCAAGGTTCCTGCCAATAATAGGGCCGGTGGCTATTGCCGGCCTGATGGCCAAGAAGAAATTTATACCTGCGGGTAGTGGTACGCTGAAGACAGATACCGGCACATTTGGACTGCTTGTATTTGCGGTGAAAGTGATCATAGCAGCGCTCGCGTTTTTCCCCGCACTGGCTTTGGGGCCGATAGCGGAATGGATGAAGATGCCTTAAACTGAAAACGGCTAAAATATTTAAAATGAAAAGTAATCGTAAAGACGGGCTGTTTAAGAAGGACCTAGTGATGGAGGCCGTTAAACAGTCATTTGTAAAACTCAATCCTAAATACCAGTTCCGTAACCCGGTGATGTTCACCGTGGAGATTGGAACCGTGGTGATGATGTTCGTGTGCGCGTGGATCCTGTCCGGTGAAACCAGCCAGGGGTCGTTTGCTTACAACCTGATCATTTTCCTGATCCTGCTGGTCACTTTGCTGTTTGCCAATTTTGCAGAGGCGCTGGCAGAAGCGCGTGGCAAAGCACAGGCTGCCTCACTGAGAAAGACCAGGCAGGATACGCCTGCTAAGAAAATTCAACTCATTGGAGAGATATTCATGAACGAGGTACATGTTGTTCCATCTTCGCAACTGGTAAAGGGTGACTACTTTTATTGTGAAGCAGGCGATATCATACCTACAGATGGAGAGATCATAGAAGGCATTGCTACAATTGATGAGTCGGCTATTACCGGTGAGTCTGCGCCAGTGATCCGCGAATCGGGCGGTGATAAATCATCGGTGACTGGCGGTACCAAGGTGCTGTCTGACAAGATAAAGGTGAAGGTGACCACAGAACCCGGTGAGAGTTTCCTGGATAAAATGATCGCCCTTGTGGAAGGTGCATCAAGGCAGAAGACGCCTAATGAGATAGCGCTGACGATACTGCTTGCAGGTTTTACGTTGGTGTTCATTATTGTGTGTGTGACGCTGCAACCATTTGCCGCGTATGCAAAGACACCGATACCTATTTCGGCATATATTTCGTTGTTCGTTTGCCTGATACCTACAACAATCGGGGGGCTTCTGTCGGCGATAGGTATATCCGGTATGGACAGGGCGCTGCGCGCGAATGTTATAGCAAAATCGGGTAAGGCTGTTGAGACCGCCGGGGACCTGGACGTGCTGCTGCTGGATAAGACAGGTACTATAACCATAGGCAATCGTAAAGCGACTCATTTTTATGCTGCCAAAGGAATAGACGACACTCACTTTATTAAGTGCGCTGTTTTGAGCTCTATGGCAGACGACACGCCGGAAGGTAAATCCATCATTGAGCTTTCGGCACTCAATCCTAAAAATTTCCAGGTCGATCAGCCTAAGTACATAAAATTCTCAGCCGAGACCCGTAGCAGCGGAATTGACTTTGGCAATACCAAGATCCGTAAGGGTGCATACGATTCGATAAAGACGATGGTGGAGAAAGGAGGAAACATTTTCCCGCAGGGCACTGCAGATGATGTGAACAAAATATCATCGAATGGAGGGACGCCATTGGTAGTTATTGAGAACAATATGGTGCTGGGCGTGATAGAGCTACAGGACATCATTAAGACGGGAATATTCGAGCGTTTCGAGCGGCTCCGGAAAATGGGGGTGAAGACAGTGATGGTGACCGGGGATAATCCGCTTACCGCAAAATATATTGCGGAGAAAGCAGGTGTGGACGACTTCATTGCAGAGGCGAAGCCGGAAGATAAAATGAGCTATATCCGCAGGGAGCAAGCTACAGGCAAGCTGGTTGCTATGATGGGTGATGGCACCAACGATGCACCGGCTCTGGCTCAGGCAGACGTAGGGGTGGCCATGAACAGCGGGACTGCGGCTGCCAAGGAGGCCGGAAATATGGTGGACCTGGACAATGACCCTACCAAGCTGATAGAAATAGTGGAGATAGGGAAGCAACTGCTGATGACGCGAGGCACGCTGACAACGTTTTCCATAGCTAATGATGTAGCCAAGTATTTTGCGATCGTACCGGCATTATTCATTGCGTCTATCCCTGCATTGCAGCGGATAAATATAATGAGCCTGCACAGCCCGGCGAGCGCTATTCTGTCTGCGATCATTTTCAATGCCATTATCATTCCGTTGCTGATACCGCTGGCATTGAAGGGTGTGGCTTATAAGCCGATAGGGGCAAGTGCATTGCTAAGAAGAAACCTGCTGGTGTATGGCGTTGGTGGTGTGCTGGTTCCTTTCATTGGGATCAAGTTAATTGATATGGCTGTGACATTATTTATGTAGTGAAGAATTTGTAAACGAAATAAGATGAAAAAGGAAATAATTCCATCGTTAATACTGACTATAGTGTGCATCCTGTTCTTTTCAGGCGTGTATCCGTTGCTGATATGGGGAATAGCCCAGTTTGCACCAAACAAAGGAGCGGGATTTACGGTAAAGGATGCAAAGGGCAAATACTATTATGAGAACATTGGGCAAAAGTTTTCTGATGATAAATACTTCTGGTCGCGCCCATCGGCTGTAAACTATAATGCAGCGGGATCTGGTGGCAGCAATAAAGGGCCCGACAATCCCGACTACCTGTTAACCGTGCAATCGGCCATTGACTCATATATACTTCACAATCCCGGTATCATTAAGGCAGATATACCGTCTGATATGGTTACTGCAAGCGGCAGCGGCCTGGACCCCCACATCAGTGTGCAAGGCGCAGAAGTGCAGGTGGCGCGAATTGCAAAGGTTCGGGGGCTTGATAAAAACAAAGTGGAAGCGCTGGTAAAAGAACATATAGAAGGACCTATGTGGGGCATGGGGCCGGAGCGTGTGAATGTTTTGAAACTGAATATTGATCTTGATAGATTGACTGCAAAATGACTAAAGAAGTAATATACCGTTCCATATTTTTTTTCGTGCTTGCCGGTCTGTTTGAGATAGGCGGTGGGTACATGGTGTGGAAAGCGATTAAAGGGAATCAGCCATTGTGGGTAGGCATTTTGGGCGGCACATTCCTGGCCATTTATGGCATGATAGCCACCTTCCAGCCTGCAGGCTTTGGGCGCACATACGCAGCATACGGAGGCGTTTTTGTACTGATGTCGTTGCTGTGGGGATGGGGTATGGAAAAAGTGAAACCTGATCATTATGATGTCATTGGAGCCGTAATCATAGCAATTGGAACGGCTGTGATTTTTTACGCGCCTCGCAAGTAACATTCAAGAACGGATTTTTAATAACCGAGATAAAAGCAAAAAAGTTTAAAAGAAGGAAAATCAATTTGAACACACTTTTAAAAAACAAACCAATGAAGAGAACAAAAATGGCGTTTCTGGCGGTAGCGGCCTTTATGCTTACACAAAAAGCTAATGCACAAGCAACAAATCCCAGTGACGGGACACAAGGCACAAGCACAGAAGCTTCTGCGGAAAAAGTTACCTGGGATGGGTTCGATATGTCCTGGGAAAATGGCAGCGACCGCAGGGATTCATCGGTCTTCCACATCCCTTATTTCACGCCCAGCATTATGGTTGATTGCAATGCCACCCATTCGTTTAATAATCCGATAGACCATACGGTGGTGGGCTCAACAGCGATATCCCGTAATGATGAGATGACGATCTCGGCAGTAAATCTGGGAGGCGACTTTACTTTTGGTAACGCACGCGGCCGGATCATGACACAGTTCGGAGACCGGGCAATAGTCGTTCCCAGAAATGACCTCAGCCCTTATCGCGGTCAGTATTCCCTTGCAGACGCTTACCGTTATCTTGACGAAGCTTATGCCGGGTATCATTTTAAGAATATTTTTTATGGTGGGATGAATGTGGACTTCGGTCTCTTCATGTCATACATCGGTCTTAATTCCTATTATCAGGAAGAAAACTGGGAATACCAGGCATCCTTTACTTCTGACAATACTCCCTGGTTTTTCAATGGCATTCGTATCCAGATGTTTCTGAGTAAAACACTAAAGGTGGAACCCTGGATCATCAACGGATGGCAGAGTTACGGCATGTTCAACCAGCTGCCGGGTCTTGGCTGTAACGTTACCTGGAGGCCGAATGAGAAATTGAAATTGCTGACCAACGATTATTATGGTACAGATGCCGCAGGACTTATCGGCAGGCATCGTTTTCATTCTGACAATAGCTTCTTATACCGCTACTTTAATAACCGCCAATCAAAGGGGCTGAGCAGGTCGGCACTATCTGCCACCGTGGACTTCGGGTATGAAAAAGGTGATGGCGTAAACGGATTCAATAACAGTGACCCGGTAAATAACCCAGCACAGTATTTTGTGAACTGGATGGTGTATAACAAAATGTGGTTTTGTAAAAATCATTTAGGCTGGTACATTGGTGGTGGCTGGATGACAAATCCCGGGCGTTACCTGGTTCTTGCACCAACAGGTGATGCAAGCCCATTCCCAAATCAGTATAACCCAACACAGCCCGCAGGTACGCATCCATTTACCGAAAACCCGGGCGACCAGTTTACCGGGTGGGACTGCTCTACCGGACTTAGCTGGACGCCAAACCAAAGTATTGAATTTAAGCTGGAGTGGGTACACCGTGAGGCAAGCGTAAACTACTTTGCTGGTCCGGGTGGCGTGACATCGCCAACGGGATATACTTATAGTCCATTGCCCGGTACCTGGGCTCCAGACCTTGTAAAATCAGAAAACCGGGTCATTGCAGCTTTTCTTTTCCGCTTGTAATTTAGTGTCAAAAAATAGCTGATACAGTGTGTTTAAATAGAAGGTGGCGTAGCCTGGTGGGCTCGCCACTTTTCTGTTGTCCAAACCCGGCTGCTATAATAATTACAGTTTTATTGTTACATTTAAAACGCACTTTTAAAAAAACAATAAAATGAAGAGACCAAAAATGGTACTATTGGCGGTTGCCGCTTTTATGTTTTCCCAACAAACCAATGCCCAGTCAATAGATCCCAGCGATGGAACCCAGGCCCCGGCAGCCCGGGAGCCAGTGAGCAGGATCCCATGGGATGGATTTGATCAGACATGGATCAATGGCAATGACAGAAGGGATTCGTCGGTATTCCACATACCTTATTTCACCCCAAGTATAATGGTCGATAACAACATCACGCATTCTTTTAATAATCCTATTGATCATACAGTAGTCGGATCAACGGCACTTTCCCGCAATGATGAAATGGTGATCTCTGCGATCAATTTAGGCGGAGATTTCACATACGGTAACGCTCATGCGCGGATCATGACCCAGTTCGGCGCCCGCTCGCAGGTGGTGCCGCGTAACGATCTCAGTGTTTATCGGGGCCAGTACAATCTCGATGATGCCTACCGTTACCTCAATGAAGCCTACGCCGGCTACCATTTCGATGTGATGTACGGTATTAATGTGGACTTCGGTTTGTTCATGTCCTACATCGGTCTCAACTCCTACTACCAGGAAGAAAACTGGGAATACCAGGCATCCTTTACTTCCGATAATACTCCATGGTTTTTTAATGGCATCAGAATACAGATATTTCCAAGCAAATACCTGAAAATAGAGCCGTGGATAATAAACGGCTGGCAGAGTTATGGTTCGTTCAATGCACTGCCGGGTGTGGGCTGTAACGTTACTTATATGCCGAAGGAATATTTTAAAATACTTACCAATGATTATTGGGGCACTGATGCGGCAGGCCTCGTGGGCAGGCACCGGTTCCACTCGGATAACAGTATGTCGCTAAGGTATTTTAACAACAGGCAATCCAAGGGCCTCAGCCGGATGGCATTGAGCGCTACCGGAGATTTTGGTTTTGAACAGGGCGATGGTGTGAATGGTTTTACCAGTGACCCGGTAAAAGGGCCGGCACAATATTTTGCCAGCTTCATGGTGTATAACAAAATGTGGTTTTGTAAAAATCACTTAGGATGGTATATAGGTGGTGGCTGGATGACTAATCCCGGTCGTTATCTTGTCCTCGCTCCTACAGGAGATGCGAGCCCATTGCCGAACCCAAGCAACCCAACCCAAACAGCAGGAACGCATCCATTTTCCGAGAACCCAGGCGATCAGTTTACAGGATGGGACTGTTCTACCGGGTTTAGCTGGACTCCAAACCAGAGCATAGAATTTAAGTTGGAGTGGGTGCACCGTGAGGCTAGTGTAAACTACTTTGCGGGTCCGGGTGGCGTTACGTCGCCAAGCGGATATACCTATACTCCGTTAACTGGCGGCTGGGCACCTGATCTGGTGACATCAGAAAACAGGATTGTTGCTGCTTTCCTTTTCCGTCTGTAGCGCGGTACAATAAAATTGTTTGAAAGAGTGGCATCGTAAGATTTGCCACTCTTTTGTTTTTATACGCCCCATTGCTTGCTGATTGTGATCCGGTTGCCGCAAGTCGCCCTATTTGAATTACAAAATAATAGCAATAAGTTTGTTAGCAACAAAAACACACTCATTTGTTATACACTCGTTTTGCTTACATCGCCATCTTTCTGCTGGCAGCCATTAACTGCTCCGGTCAGTCTAAAGATTCTACATCAGAATTTAAACTGAGCGGCTATGCCGATGCATATTATGCCCGTTATTCGGATTCCGTGGGTAGGGGCAATTATCAAAAATTCGCAGCCGTTTCGCCAAGGAGCGCCGAGTTTGGATTGAATATCGTTCAGCTCACTGCGCAATACACCTCCACTCATATCAGGGCGGTTGCCACTTTGCAATATGGAGATATTCCGGCAAGCGCCTGGTCGCCGGTGTTCAATATGGTTCAGGAAGCAAATGTTGGTGTGAAGCTGGGGAAAAAAGTATGGCTGGACGCTGGTTTTTTTAAGACTCATATCGGCACAGAAGCATTATTGCCCAAAGACAACATCATTAGTTCGCTTTCGGTGATCACAGTATATGAGCCTTGGTTTCAGAGTGGCGTAAAGCTGACCTACATGCCCAACGATAAGTTTCTTTTTTGTCTGCATGTACTCAATGGTTACAATATATTCGTTGATAACAACAGTAAAAAGTCCGTGGGCGTCTCTTTTACCTATACCATTAATGACAAAGCCAATTTCGGTTACTATAATTTGATTGGTGATGAATTGCCCGACAGTATCAAGTCCTCGCATGTGCGGTTCCTGAACAATGTAGTTTTCAATTACCAGGTAACCCCAAAATTAAAAGCGCTGGCTGGTTTTGACTATATAGGCCAGCAAAATTCAGGCATTGTTGATCCCAGGAAATTCGCCTCTATATACAGCGGCATCGTAACGCTTAGATACCAGGTATTGAAGCTGATGGGCGTTTATGGGAGATTTGAGATGTTCAATGACCAGGAAGGATTTCTCAGTGGTGTGATAACTGATTTTAATAATAAGCAAACTGGATACAAACTGACGGGCGCGACCCTGGGACTTGAAATAAAGCCCACAGACAACTCGTACATCCGCCTGGAGGGGCGTGACCTGATGATGGATAATGCGCAAAAGATATTCTATACCAACGGTGTTTATACGAACATCAGGTATGAGGCTATGGTGAATGTCGGAATATGGTTTTAGTGATTTCCAACTGTCTTGACGTTATGTTTCCTTGCTTTCAGGATTCAATATGCGTTTTTATCAATATGATAATGGCGCTGTCGAAATGAGAATTTTTTTTCAAGAATAATGCCTGAAACCACGCCTGCGAATGCTGTCACACTTGCTGGGAGCGGATCTGCGTGTTCAAATCTAATGGGGTGAATTCGCGCATGATATTTGGTGTACCAGCATTGCACCAAATAAAAGCTGGAATGAAGCAACATGAAGGGCATCCCCCCGCCGCCGAGCCAATTAGCGGTCTCTCTGCTGTAAAGGACATTTTGACGAGTAAAATTTTCGTGTTCGAGGGAGCAACGTCGTACGTTTTTAATGCGGATGCGTTTGCTATAATGGAAGGAGATCTTAGCATGTTGATCAGGCGAAATTATATTTCGTGGAATGATGTGGGAAGCAAACATAAGTACTCATTATCTCAAAAGGGGCAGGATTTTATTTTCCGAACATTTCACAACGAATTTTGTCCGCATGAAAATGAATTTATTATCGCTATCATGCGGGCCGGTGAATCCTATGTCTTTTCCTTTCTATCTTTAACAGACAACAAAGAGTACCTGCGATTAACATCAGACTAAAAACGTTTTTTAACCTTCCAGTTCATAAGCAAATAACGGCGTGTAATGTAAACTGTATATAATGGAGATACCCGATAATGACCAGAACGCCGAACATTTTCTCGACCTCATAAAAAAGTCGAAGCGGGGGAAGGTCAAAATATACATCGGTATGAGCGCAGGCGTGGGCAAGACATACCGGATGTTGCAGGAAGCTCATGCTATTTTGCAAAACGGGATCAATGTGCAGATCGGTTTTATTGAATCGCATGGCCGCAAAGAAACTGTTGCACTAATGGAGGGCATACCAGCCATACCCCGTTACTCGGCATTCTATAAAGGCAAGCTGGTAGAAGAGATGGATCTCCAGGCGATCTTGAACATACATCCTGAAGTAGTGCTGGTGGATGAACTGGCCCATACAAATGTTCCGGGAAGTAAAAATGAAAAGCGCTGGCAGGATGTGATCGATATTTTAAATGCGGGTATTAATGTTGTCAGTGCCGTAAATATCCAGCATATTGAAAGCCTGAACGATGTTGTGAAGACCATTACGGGCATTGAGGTTGCCGAGCGGATCCCAGACAAGATCTTAAAGATGGCAGATGAAGTGGTGAATATAGATCTTACTGCTGATGAGCTCATTGACCGGTTGAAGGCCGGCAAAATCTATACACCGGATAAAGTGGAGACCGCGCTCTCTAACTTTTTTAAATCTGATAATATTCTGCAGTTACGGGAGCTGGCATTGAAAGAAGTTGCCGGCCAGATAGAACGAAAAGTGGAAAATGAAGTACCAAGAGGTGTATCTTTCAAACACGAAAAAATACTGGCATGCATCAGTAGCAACGAGACAACAGCAAGAGTTGTCATTCGTAAATGTGCGCGTCTGGCCAGTTATTATAACGCACAATGGTTCGTGCTGTATGTGGAAACCCCGAATGAGAACCCTGATAAGATACCGCTCGACAAACAGCGGTACTTAATCAATAACTTTAAACTTGCTACAGAACTTGGAGCCGAAGTGATAAAGCAAAGTGATGCGAAGGTGGCGACTGCTATTATGCGCGTAACCGAAGAAAAACATATCACTACTGTATGTATCGGCAAGCCTACACTAAGCCTCGTCGAAATCATCATGGCTACGAGCATATTTAACCAATTGCTTAAAAAACTTTCGGATAACAACATTGACCTCATAATAATGTCCTGATCATGGCTTTATCAATCAAATCAAAAATTGCGGCGGGTATCGGCATTTTATTTGGGCTGCTGCTTACAGTGAGCATACTTGCAATCATTTTCATCAACCTGCTGTCTTCCAAAACAGAAAAGCTGCTCACTGCCAATTATAATACGATACGCTTTTGCAGTGAAATGTCGGATGCGCTGGATGAATTACATAATAGTCCGGCTGCGTTGGCCAAATTTGAAACTAACCTGGATGCGCAGGAACACAACATTACGGAAGCAGGCGAAGCCCCGGCTACGCAACGTTTACGCAGCTACTTTGAACATTTAAAGGCTGGCGGCCCGAACGCGGAATTATCACACGAAATAAACAAAGAGATCTACGAGATATACCTGCTTAATCAAAGGGCCCTTGAAAGTAAAAATGCCAACGCCCTGAAAACCGCTGCCAGCGCCAAATTATGGCTCACCATACTTACTACTATCCTTGTCCTCATCAGCTTTTCATTAGTGGTTAATTTTCCGGGATATATAGCTAACCCAATACGCTTATTGACGGAGGGTATAAAAGAGATTGCCCAGAAAAACTATGAAAAACGGATATACATCCACAACAAGGATGAATTTGGTGAGATGGCAAGCGCTTTCAACCTGATGGCCGGCAAGCTCTATGAGTACGAGCACAGTAACCTCTCGAAGATCATGTTTGAAAAGAAACGGGTGGAGACCATCATCAACCAGATGGAGGATGCAGTTATTGGCCTTGATGTGAACAACAGGATATTGTTCATTAATCATAAAGCGGAAGGGCTTTTTAACCTGAGGGAATCGGAAATAGTGGGGAAGTATGCCCCTGATGCGGCATTGCACAATGACCTGCTCCGCACTGTGTTGCAGAAAAATGACAAACAGAAACCATTGAAAATAATCGTTGACGGGAAGGAAAATTACTTTTCCATGCATTATCGTTCGGTTTTCAATGATGGCGCCAGCATAGGCGAAGTGCTTTCTTTGAGAGACATAACTTCATTTAAAGAACTTGATATTTCTAAAACAAATTTGCTCGCCACCATATCACATGAGCTGAAGACGCCCATCTCATCTATAAAGATGAGCCTTAAACTAATTAACGACACCCGCGTGGGTGCGCTGAATGAAGAACAGGAAGAACTGATAAATAATATTGAAGAAGACGCAGAGCGGTTGCTCAGGATCACCGGGGAGCTGCTGAATATGACCCAACTGGAATCGGGCAATATCCAGCTGAAACTTCAGCGGGTTTCGCCCAATGATATTGTCAATGAGTCTTTACACGCCATACAGATGCAGGCCGAACAAAAAAAACTAAAACTCGAAATTGCTTGCCCCGAAAATCTGCCGCTGGTGCAGGCAGATGCTGATAAGACATCCTGGGTGCTGATCAATTTTCTCACCAATGCGATCAAGTATTCGCCGGAACAAAGCAGCATTCGGATCAAAGTACAGGCTGAGAAAAACAGTGTGAAAATTTCTGTACAGGACCCTGGTAGGGGTATTGAGGAAAAGTATCTTTCAAGAATATTTGACCGGTACTTTAAAGTTCCCGGCGGGGTTGAGAAAAGCAGCACCGGCCTGGGGCTTGCAATTTCCAAGGAATTTATTGATGCACAAGGTGGCGAGATAGAAGTGCACAGCGAAATAGGTAAGGGTTCGACCTTTAGTTTTTCATTGCCGGTAGTCAAAGGTTAACCAGTCGCGCAAATGAAACCAGCTACAATTTTTTACGGACATATCCGAAAGCAAAATGGCCAATGTATGCAGCCACGACCGCGATGATGAAATTGGGAATTGTGAAAATATCTTTAATAGCCCAGATAAGGCCGTTTGCTCTGCCCTTGCCGGAAGGCATAAATTCCCCCATCAAAAGATTTGAGTAAAAGAGGAAGATGATAAACCCTACCTCAACGATCGTTCTTAGGAATGGTATATAACTTCTCCGGTTCTTCATAAAACAAAGATAGGAAACGCAGTAAATTATCATTGCTGTCCGGGCAATAAATAACCATTAGGCGCTATGGTAAACATATCTCGCCTGAAAAATAGAAAGCTAAAGCCACTGTAAAAGTGGCTTTAGCTAATGCTGCAAATGGTTGAATTAAGAGCGCTTAACGTTCACCGCGTTCAAGCCTTTTGGGCTGTTCTCTACGTCGAAAGTTACCTTGTCGCCATCACGGATTTCCTCTTTTGTGCCGGAAACGTGAACGAATAAATCCTTACCGCCGTCATCGGGGGTGATAAATCCAAAACCTTTACTGTTGTTGAAAAACTTTACTGTACCTGAAGCCATTTTGATTGAATTGAAATTAAATAATAACTAAACATACAACTAATTATTGGGAAAGTGGTTTTTTATTTTAGAAAGTAACTTAGATGCGTTATATACCTTTGCTTAATTGCACCCAAAGTCCTTGTTAAAGCGCTGTTTCAGAATAGAAATTTCTTTGAGGGCTGCTAACGATTAATCACATGCGGATAAATAAAAAATATTTCTTGTTGCTGTGCATTACAGCATTTTCATGTACAACTTTATTGGCGCAAAGCGCAGACCCATCATTATTCTCGTTCCTGCGCTGGCGCATGATAGGACCGTTCCGCGGTGGACGCACTGTTGGTGCGTCCGGCGATGTACAGCATCCCAATGTGTTTTACATTGGTGTGAACAACGGCGGGGTATGGAAGACAACCGACTATGGCCGAACCTGGCTGCCCGTTTTCGATGAGCAGCCTACAGGCTCTATAGGCGATGTGGCTGTTGCTCCATCTAATTCCAATGTCGTTTATGTAGCCAGCGGCGAGGGCCTGCAACGCCCCGACCTTTCGGTAGGCGATGGTATGTATAGGTCAGCAGATGCGGGTAAGACCTGGCAGCATATTGGCTTGACTGAAGGACAGCAAATAGGAGGTATCTCTGTAGATTCTAAAAATGAGAATAGGGTATTCGCCGCCGTGCTTGGACACCCATATGGGCCTAACAAAGAGCGTGGCGTTTATCGCACAACCAATGGCGGCAAGACATGGGAGCAGGTATTATACCTTGATGAAAATACCGGCGCAGTGCAGGTTATTGTTGACCCTGCCGATCCGAACATTGTCTACGCCGATATGTTTGCTGGCCGGCTGGCCCCTTGGGAAAATGGAATGTGGGCCGGGGCAAAGAGCGGGCTTTTCAAATCTACTGATGGCGGCAATAACTGGAAGCAATTGAAAACAGGGCTCCCCACCACCAATGAAGGGCTCGACAGGATCGGGTTTTGTATTGCACCCTCTGATCACAACAGGCTTTATGCGGTAGTTAGTGCGAATGATAAGTCGGGCGGATTTTACCGCAGTAACGACGGCGGCGAATCATGGACGAAACTCAGTGCCGACACCCGCCTGTGGGAGCGCGGCACCGACTTTGCCGAAGTCAAAGTTGATCCTCAGAATGCAGACATTGTTTACGACGCAGATGTAGTGGTATGGAAATCGACTGATGGGGGCAAGACCTGGGGCGGCTGGAAGGGCGCGCCGGGCGGCGATGACTATCACCGGTTGTGGATCAATCCGCAGAACCCTGATGTTATATTACTGGCTTGTGACCAGGGTGCCGGTGTTACTGTAAACGGAGGAACTACCTGGAGCTCATGGTACAACCAGCCTACGGCACAACTTTATCATGTTAGCGCCGACAATGCATTCCCCTACAATTTGTATAGCGGGCAGCAGGAAAGCGGTTCGGTGGGTATATCCTCCCGCAGCAATGATGGCGCTATCAGCTTCCGCGACTGGCACCCGGTGGGCGCGCAGGAATACGGCTATGTAGTTGCCGACCCAAACGACCCCAACATTATTTATGGCGGGAAAATAAGCCGGTTTGATAAGCGCACGGGGCAAGTGCAGGATATATCGCCTGCGGGCAAGTTTCGTTTTGTTCGCACGGCGCCTGTCGTTTTCTCTCCTGTGGATAATAAGACACTTTTTTATGCAGGCAATGTATTGTTCAAAACCCGCGATGGCGGCAACTCATGGAAGATAATTAGCCCCGATCTTACGCGCACCACCTATGACGTAGCTGATTGCATTGGCATCTATCGCACAGACTCTATGGGCCGCATGCCGCAGCGGGGCGTCATCTACACCATTGCCCCATCTCCATTAGATAGTAATATCATTTGGATAGGCACAGACGATGGTCTCATACAAAGAACCACAGACGGCGGAAAAACATGGAACAACGTAACACCCACCAGCATAAACTCCTGGAGCAAAATATCACTGATGGATGCCAGCCACACAGATAAGAATACGGCCTACGCCGCTGTAAACCGCATCCGGCTGGACGATCAACACCCACATATTTTCAGGACGCACGATGGCGGAAAAACCTGGAAAGAAATAGTGAACGGACTGCCCAATGACCCAATCAATGTTGTGAAGGAAGATCCGCAATGTAAGGGACTGTTGTTTGCCGGTTCCGAAAGAGCCGTGTATGTATCGTTCGACGATGGCGAAAACTGGCAATCTCTGAGAATGAATATGCCGGCAACTTCTATTCGGGATCTCGTCATAAAGGACAATGACCTTGCGATAGCTACACATGGCCGCTCATTCTGGATAATGGACGATTTGACATCGTTGCGGCAAATAGCCACCGATAAAAAGAAACAGGATGTGCTCTACAAGCCCGCCGCTGCCTACAGGGTGCGGTGGGACATGTGGACCGATACGCCACTGCCTGCGGACGAACCTGTAGGCGAAAACCCACCCGACGGAGCCATCATAGACTACTACCTGGATAAGGGAGTTGCTGAAGCAACACTGGACATCTGTGATGCGACAGGAAACACTATCCGGCACTACAGCTCAAAGGATACACTCTACACCATTCCCGATGTGAACATACCACTGTATTGGATTCGTCCGCAGCACATACTTTCTGCCGATGCAGGCGCACACCGCTTCCTGTGGGACATGCACTACGCACCATTGAACGTACCACCATCCTACCCTATCGGCGCTATCATTGCCAACACAGCGCCCGCGCCTACAGCGCCATGGGTAATGCCCGGCAATTATGTTGTAAAGCTCACCGTGAACGGAAAGTTATTTTCGCAGCCACTGAAAGTAATTATGGACCCTCGCGTAAAAACCAGCCTGCATGATCTTCAAAGGCAACATGACCTTTCTTATCAATGCTATATGGATGAAGCAAAATGTCTGGGATGGATAGAAAGGCTGAAGGCCCGGAACCAGGCAGAGCAAGCCGCAAGTGTTATGTCTTTAGCACGAGCCCTGAGATCAGCATGCGACTGCCTGCAGGGAGCAGATGTTGCACCAACTACACAATGTATAAATACCGCGCAGCAAGCGCATATGAAATGTGAACAAATAATCGGGCAACTGGAAAAGGGATAACCGCAACCAGTTCACCTATTACACCACATAATACATCTTCAGCATGCCCTTACCCTTTGCAAAGATCTCACCGCGGAACTCGAACTCGAATTTATCCTTCACCAGCTCATGTGTCGTTTCTGAAATGTTGATCCTGCCGGCATCGCTGTTTTGTTCCATGCGGGCTGCCGTGTTCACAGTGTCGCCCCATATATCATAAGCGAACTTTTTAACGCCCACAATACCGGCTACCACACTGCCACTGTTTATGCCTATGCGCACATCAAATGTGGTGTCGCCAAGATGTGCTTTCCTGTCTTTGATAAACTCCCGTATATCAATGGCTGCATTCACCACTTTTTCAGCATGTATCGGGTCTTCCAGGGGAAGCCCGCAAACAGCCAGGTATGCATCCCCCACTGTTTTTATCTTTTCAATGTCATACTTCCCCATGATGTCATCAAATGCCTTAAAACAGGCATGAAGCTCGCTGACTAATTCCTTTGGGGTAAGCCTGTCGGCAGTAGTGGTAAAGTCTATAAAGTCTGTAAACAGCACTGTGACATTACTAAAGTACCTGGCCTCAGCGCTGTCATTGTTTTTTAGCTCTTCGGCCACCTCATGCGGCAGGATGTTCAGCAACAGGGCATCGCTTCTTTTCTTTTCCCTTTCGATCTCCTCTTTCTGGGCTTTTATTATTTCGTTTTCCTTCATCGCCTGCTCGGCATCAACGAATAATTTTATGTTTTTTATTTTTTGTTCATGAAGCTCATTGTTCTGTTCTTCAAGCAGCGCATTGTATTGTTTGTAGTAAGCAAGGCTGGTAACGAGATCCCCCTTTTGTTCATAAAGCCCCGACAGCCTTTTCATTATCTGCAGCATTTTTGCTTTGGCCTTCAGGTCCTCAGCAATCGAATAGCCCGGAAGCAACGCTCGGATCGCTTCATCGGTATTATTTTGCAGCGCATGTATGTTCGCTATGTTAATGATGTTGGTGATCGCCGCGTTGCGCAACTTCAGCGTTTCTCTTATTGCAAGTGCCCGCTCATTATGTTCTATTGCCTGGGGAAAATCACGCGTTAACAAATAATACCCGCCTATATCAGTAAGCACTCTCGCTGTTACCGGCGACTGGCCCAGTTCTTCGCTCTGCTTCAGCGCCTTTCTGAGATATTCCAGCGCAAGCTCTTTGTTGCCCAGTTTTGCATAAACATTGCCCATCGTATTCAGCAGGCGGGCATCAAACATTTTTTTCTTATTGGCAGGCAGTTCCGTAAGTGGCAGCACTTCCTGGCACATAGTAAGGGCTTCCGTATAATTTCCTGCTTCCGTATATAGGTCGGCCAGCTGGTGGCCGCTGGCTATCGTAAAATGCAGGATGCTGTCGGTCTTGTGCAATTGGTGGTAAGCTTCCGTCATGTACTGTATGGCCAATTCTATATTGCCCAGGCCACGGTAATTGGTACCGGTCACTACAGAGCACATGGCAACACCGTCCAGGTAATTTATTTCTGCAAATATTTTACTCGCCTCACTGCAAAGGTCCAGCGAAGTACCATGCTTTGAGTAGAAAGAATCTACAAAGCCAGCGATGAACATTGAGTACCCAAGACCCTTCCTGCTTACGTGCGGGTTGTCCCTGAACCACAACGCCTTATCAACAAGCTGTGATATATTCATTCCCTGTGCCAGGGAAACCACTTCCAGAACCTCATAAAAAAAGTCATCTACGGCACATTCAGTACCGGTCTTGGCCTTGTCATACAGCAACTCTAAAGCGTCGGGGGCATTCATAAATATTTCACCGGGATTTGCGGGGAGGCAATCAGCCGTAAATATACAAAAAAACAATAGGCTTCAAAATTCCAGGAAAAGCACGGAGCGTTTCAATCTTCGCGTATAAATGATGATACTATTCGCGTGAAAAGAAACCTAACGGGCTTCAATGTGAATAGCCACCGGTGGAACCGGTGGTAAAATGACCGAAAAAAGTGCGAACCCCAACGGGGTTTAATGTGGTTTTTTGCGCGAAAATTTGAAATGTACAGGGAAGCATTCATCAACGACCGTTTATAACATGCACTCATTTACTTATTTTCACTACCGCCACTTTCCCCTGCCCGCCAGCTATAATGATCAGATTGCCGCTCCTGCTTTTCTTAACAACATGAAACTGTTTTTCATCCGATAGCGGCATCCACTTATTGCCATTATCATAAGAGATATCCATACCTCCGGGCCCCACGGCTAACAGCGTATGTGTGTTGTAGATCCGTTCTCCCTCGCTACGGAAAGTACCAGGTCCAATATTCTCCAGGCATTCCCTATATCCCCTTGTTGTTGTCGCAGGCGCGGCCCAGGTTTTCCCGGCATCAAGAGTAAGAAACAAGTTAGCGGTGCACAACGAATCACGTTTATAATCTCCTCCCGCTATCACCCAAAACGTATTACTCGATGGCAAAAATGTAAAAATACCCGTACTTGCCGCTCCCTGCAAAATAGGCGTGGACATAGCTTTCCAGCTTTTTCCCCGGTTTTCCGAAACCAACAATCGCGATACCTTCCCTCCTGTAGCAATAATTAATTCCTTATGCTTCATGCACCTGATACAAGTGCCACTCGCAGCAAATGAAGCTTCACCGTCACTCATTACCGGGCATTCTTCTGGCGGATGTTTGGTCCATGTTTTACCTCCATCATTTGTGCCGAGTAGTAACAGATGTCCGCCAATAGGATCACCATATACAATACCATGTGTACGGTCCCAGAAATCTATACCATCAATGAAAGCCGCCGTATCTCTATTCTCATAAATTTTCTGCCACGAACTTCCACCATCCGTGGTGTAAAGTATATACGCCGGATAACCCGCATTTGCAATCACCGCACTCTTAGCATTAAACGCATACAAGCTCCTGAAGTCACATTGCTCAAAACCCTTCACCTGCCCGAATTTCCAGTCGTTACCACCATTCACCGTAACACCCACCCAGCCCTTGCTCCCACTCACCCACGCCACACTATCATCTACCACAGAAAGCCCCCGGAATGAAGCATTCGTTTTTGTATCCACCTGCCGCAACCCCATTTTCTGTGCAGAAGCAGCGGAAGTGAGCAGGATGAAGAAGAGGATGTTTTTGAACATGATTTTCATTTTTCGCGTTGGTTCAATGTAAGAAAAAGATCTGCCTGCAGCCCAACTGCTCTAAGTCATGTAAAAATGCTGATAGCTGCAAAGGGACCAATAGATAGCTCTTGAGTGACTATTTAAAATTTCTACTTTTTAGTCTTAGATGCTCTCAGGTATTTTCTAAAAACCCGGCTATACATATCCTCAAATTTCACAGTGGTAATATCATCAAATTTTACTGTTGTAGGTTTAGTGTCAAGCAGCCCTGATGCATCATAATATTGTATGCTCACAGAGTTTTTTCCGACTCTGGCTATTGGCCCAATTAGGAATTTTGAATTGATCTTGTTTTCGCATTCCACCACAACATGTAAGTCTAACTGCTGCAGACAAGTGAACGCTTCATGCCAACCTGTAATGTCAATGTCATGCTTTATACCCCAATCTCTGTCGCGAATTCCCTCTGCCACTAATATCTTAGTTAGGGTCTTGTCATATTTGTTGAACCGGAGACTATCAAAAGCGTATTTAGGCATAATAGCGTAGCCATCAACGACAAAATCATATTCCACTTGCATAAGCAAAAGTTCCTTTGATATATTCAGCAGGTAGCCAAAAATATTTGCCTCTCCTTTCTTAAAGGAGCGGAGCAATTTAACGACATGCTTCTTTTCAATATGCCGTTGAAGCATGTTGTCATATTCCTTAATAGCAGACTTCCTGTTGCTCATATAAAACGATTGTTGATCTGGCAAAGATAAAAAAGCATGGCATCTTCCGTCCCCTCCGAGTAGCCTTTGTAGGGACTCGGAGGCGATCAGGGAACTGAAGCCAAATGACTGAACCTGCCACCATGCATCGCTCTATCCCGTCACTAATACCAAGTGTCAAAATTTCTACCGGCAAACGCCTCGCGCACAACGGCACGACACATAACAATCCCAGCTAACATCTCTCGCCAAACACAACTTTCCACATCAAAAATGCACCTGTCATTTTCTCAAGGTATTCATAATCTGTAATCCCCTGCAATATCAACCCCTTACCTCGAAAAAAAATTACATCATATTCACCCTGCGCTCTATGGCAGCACGAAAAACGAACTATCATAAAAACTCGTTTTGCAAAAACCATTTCCTCAGCTCACCTTTGTTCCAAAAAAGCAAAAAATGCTTCTTTATACCGTTTACACAAATTAAACATTAAAAAACGGTATCAAAGAATATTCGCGCTTACCCTGCCCGTACCGAAAAGGCACATAAAAGCTTTGCTACTTTGCGATCAAATATATAATGCCGGTCTCTGCGAATCTTTGCGTGAACTTGTTTTGCCGGGATTTGATGTTGAGTTGGCATTAGCCTACAGTTCCAACTGGGGACCAAAATTACAACCTGTTTGTTTACTTATTTTAGACATTATCAAAAAAAGTGACAACCTATTAGCACGAGTCAGTATGACAGCCAACTGAAAGTGGGGCATTGTGGGGCACGAATGGGGCATAGATGGGGCATGAGTGGGGCACCGCCTAAAAGTGCAAACAATTGAAAATCAAACGAAATATTTTTTTAAATGCCCCAAAAGCAATAGATTTTCTTCGGCCAGTACGGGGCTTTTTCGGAAGTAGATTTGCCCCCGTTTTGCCGCGCCGCCGTTGTTGGTCTTATTTTCTGACCAACAACCTCGCAAGTACAGTATCCAGAATCTGCTACTGGATATCCAATTTCTCAATTCCCGCTTGCTTGAGTATGGCAAAGAAAGTACCCTTCTTCAAATCTCTGCTACCATGTACTGGAACAGTCGCTGTTTTGTGAGACTCCGCGTTGTAATAGATATGGTGTGAGCCACTCGTTCGTTTATAATAGAAGCCGTTCTTCTCCAGTATTGACTTTAAGGCATGAAAAAAGCCACCCGAGTTGGATGGCTTCTTTGTTTGATGTCGGGATGGCTGGACAAATTTCGAACCTTTTTATTAAAGACCTACTTGCATTACAAGCACTTTTGGTGATGATTGGGGATGTATAGGGAACAACTGGAAAGAACTGGCAAATACTTGCCGGTGGTTGGTTGGACAACTTTCGAACAATTTGTTTGATAAAAGTGTAATATTGCCTAATGCAATTTCAATGTACAAAATGCGGTAATATTCACGAGGGATGGCCAGCTATTACATTTGACGCACCACATAATTACTATATACTTTCCGAGGAAGATAAAGAAAGGTATGTAAAAGAGTTGAGTGATGATTTTTGTATTATTGAATACGAAGATCAAACAGACCGTTTTATTAGGGCGGTACTTTTTCAAGAAGTAATTGATGGTTGCCAAGATTTGCATTACGGTATTTGGGTATCCTTAAGCGAGAAAAATTTTGATGAGTACAACGAGAATTTTCTCTCAGAAGATCAAGAGGGAGGTTACTTCGGATATTTGTGTAGCCAAATACCAGGGTACAATTTTTCAAGTTCCATCAAAACAAATGTGGTATTAGCTAAAAACCGACAACGTCCCGAAGTAATACCGCACAAGGATCAAATGGATAATGAGTTTGTTCAGGATTACTGGAATGGTATCACCCAAAAAGAGGCAGAAAAACGTATTGCTGAAGCTATGAACAACAATCAATAATGCTAACCCCAGAACTGGATTCGA
>CAIRTW010000009.1 GCA_903881585.1 uncultured Bacteroidota bacterium
AACCTACCGAGGCAAACTATTCTATCGGATGATTCAGCAAGCAATGGTAACAACTCCAGTGCCGCTCAACGACATAATAACCCCTAAAAAACCACTCACCTAAAGCAGATAAGCAGTATATTTTCATTTCTTTTTTTCAATAATTCCAGTTTTTTAATTTTCAACTCCCGGTCTTTCAGGTCTACGGCCTTGTTGATCTCGAGATTGGTGATCTTCACGTTATTATCTGCCGAATAAATGGAACAGAGATTGGAACTAAAATGGCAAAAAATGGAAGTCATTCAATTACACTAATTGATTGAAAAGATGGTTCATAACTTTCAGGTAGTCTATTCTTTTTCCTTTGGTTTGGTTGCATTTGTTTAGAAATATTAATATTATATCGTGATTCAAAAAACTGCCTGCATTTTAACATGAAAGTACTTTTACTTTTACCTCTTATTTTTCTAAAATACCCTCTATTTTCAAGAATGAGAATTATTGAAACAAGCATATTCTTTTCTTTGACCCAAGCATTATTTTTTATCCAACCATTACCAATAAACCCTTTTTCAATTTCTACAAAAATCTCGATTGCTTTGGGATAGAAAATCTCTTTTAAGTTGTCGATATTATATTCAATTTGTTTGGCTTTAATTTGGGCTTCATGGTTTAACCCAGTAATGGTAAGAAATGATGTGTAAAATTCTAAAAAGATATTTTGAGCATCAAAAAAGCCTTTGAACTGCTCTTGAGCAGGTGTGTCAATTGAATCAAAATAAACCTGTTTCTGCTTGTCTCCAAGGCTCAGGTATTTTTTGATTATTAAATTGTTTTCTGCGATTCTATTAAAGGATTCATCCACTCTCTCAAATTCAGTATTTAGGTATTTAATAGCTCTTTCAATCCCTGTGCCATTCTGTAAAAAATATTGTTTCATTTCAATATTACCCTGTGTTAACTCTGCCATCTGCTCTAATTCTAATAACCGATTAATGAGATTAAAGGTTCTATTAGTGAGTACATAATTGTCTCTTTCAATTAAACTTGTGATAGTTATAAAATTCAATAGATGACGATTTGTATATTTCAGCGGTTCTTTTTCATCAATTTCACCTACAACAAAATCTATAGGCTGCAAATCTTTAAGCTTATTAGTTAGATAATCATAAAACAGAAAGTATTTACCATAGCTATCAGCTATAGGTTGATTCATACGATTATTGTAAAATTCTTCATCCGGCAAAAGGAATCTACTGAAGAAATTGTTCTCATGGAGTATATATATAAACAACTCAATTTGTTCATAAGTAAAGCTAAATTGGTTGTAGTTTTTCCTATGATGGATATACTCAACTGCATCAGGGTATAGTTTGTTTCTCTTGTCCGTGTCAGATAACTGCTCATGTTTTTTAATCTTATCTAACTCTTGTATTTCGGCTTTTATGGCATTAGTGTCATTATCTGCTAAAATCTTATTCAAGTAATGAACCTTATAATGATAGAAAAAATATTTTGCACTGAACTTTTTTAGTAATTCATACCTCTCTTTGGCTGTTTGGGGAATTTCAATGGTTTTATGGGGTCTAAGAATATCACCAATACTTAGTTTATTATAACGGTTTGAAAATTCCCTTTTCAGCTTGTTATATGCCGCTTTTGAAATGTCTTTATTTTTTTGCAAATTGAAAAACGCCTGCCATTCAGATTCTTCATATTCAATTACATCCTGTTTGGTGGCTATTCTTGCAATTCCAAAATCAAAATTCAGGTTATCGACTTCACTTTCAAATTCATTGATGAATTTTTGTTGAATTACCCTTGGCACTTCCTTAATTAAATTTGGCTCATTCTCGCTTTGCATTAGGTTACTTTTTGGACTTTCTATGTTTTCATAATCATAACCTAATTCTTGCCCGAGCTTGGCAATTCTTTGGCGTTCCAATTGTGCCCAATCTGACATAGTAATAACAGCCTGTTTACTCATTTTATACAGTTATTTCAGGTAAACTATTAACAGCATTTTTTTTCATTTCCTCAGCTATATGGGTGTATCTCATTGTATGCTTTAGTGAGCTGTGCCCCAAAAGCTTGCTCACTATGGTAACATCTTGGTCATAATAGATAAGGTTGGTTGCAAAAGAATGACGGGCACAATGCCATGTAATATGCTTGTCAATCTCAGCCTTTTTAAGCCAGTTTCTAAGGGTTTTTAATGCCCCTGTATGGCTTGGCAGGGAAAATATAATATCGTCTTGCTTTCCTTGCTCAGGCAACAAAGAAATGGCTGAATTGTGTAGGTTCACAACTGCCATTTGCCCGCTTTTGGCTCTTACCTTGCTTAGTTTCAGATTCCTCATATCTAAGTGCTTCCATTTCAATTCCACTACATCAATCCAGCTAAGCCCGGTAAAACAACAAAACAAAAAAGCATTTCTTACCTGCTTATTGCTTATCTCGGTTTTTGCAAGTATCCCAATTTCCTCCATGGTGAGCACATCTTTTATAATGCTTTCCTCTTTTTTAATGCTTATATCAGCTGCTGGATTTGTAGATAATACTTTCTCCCTTACAGCATGTTTTACCATTTTTTTAAACCGGGCAAAATAGCTGCAAGCGCCCTCACCTTGGCAAACACTTTTAAGATATTCAGCATAATTGAAAACTACATTTTCTGTTAGTTGTTTCATGGTAAGGCTTTTTATTCCTTGCTTGGTCATAAACTCTTTGAATTTATTGCAAGCCCCTTTCATATTCCTTTTATCCTTGGTGGTGTAATTGGTTAAATAGGCTTCAAAGTATTCTATAAAATCAACATCCTTTTTAAAAGAGGCTACAACATCATAACCATCACTTGCAAGCTCCTGAGCACGCCTTAAGGCTATATTCTCAGCCATTTCAAGTGTATTCCTGTTTATCTTCCTTTCCTCAGGATTTGTAGCCTTATATAGCTTGCAATTTTTCAGAAATTCCTTATGCCTCTTGCCGTTATGATACACATCTAAATAAAGTGAGGTGCTACTATCCTGATTGACTTTCTTTCTTAAAGTTACACTCATAACTATTGATTTTTTCCTTTGTTTTCCTTTGGTTGGATAAAGGTCTATAAATCCAACCAATAAAACAAGTCCGGGGGACAATAGGGGGACAAAAAATGAGAAAACAAAAGAAATTTAAAAATTACTAATAGCTGGAAAGCATTGTAAATAGGGCATTTCAGGGCATAAAAAAACCCCCGATTAAGGGGGCTTTGTGCCCGGGACTGGATTCGAACCAGCACATCCTTGCGAACGCTGCGACCTGAACACAGTGCGTCTACCAATTTCGCCACCCGGGCATTACTGATTTGTGTTTCAGGGCTGCAAATGTAATGACTTTTTCGGAATTGGAACAGGGAATTTGAGATAATACTGGCATAAAAAACACACTCATATAAGTGTGGTTTTTTGAAAAATAAAATATGACTCTTATTTCAGATGTTTTTTACATGTAGCCTACCTTCTTCAATATTTCTATAGCCTGCTCCATTTTTTTTAAAACAATGGGATGGGTCTGATATTTTTTTAAGTCATTATTAATAACAGAGCCCTGGAGCGATTTAGGCACGCTCTTTTTACTTTGAGTATTAATACTGGATTTCATAATGCAAATTTATGTAGTTACTTTCTTTTCACCAAAAACGCAATATATTCTTTCAATGGGTTAAACTCTTCTTCAGTATCATTATCGGTAATTCCAATAATGGTAAAATCTTTTTTCAAAGTGGAGTAGTATTTTGTAATTGCTTTGTGATATAAAGAGGTTCGCCTGCCTGCATCATCACTGCCTTGAAAAAATATAGTTCTTTCAGGGAACTCACTGGTATAATCTAACAGGGTTTGCGTGATTGTAGCAAGAATTTTCCGCAAGTCGTTATTGTTGGAGAAATTTGTATCGCTTAATTGTCCATCTTCCAAGATGTCTAATAATGACAGGTTGTACAAATTTTCTACAGGTAATTTCTGGAATGTTAAGACCTTAATAATACTCCCGTTCGGACCTTTACTAATAAATTTGAATTCAGAATAATCGTCAGCGTTTTCTGATATGTCGTAGTGGGGTAAATGCATTTGCCAGCTTTTATGTGGCTAAAAATAATAAAACTCCCATAACGCGGTTAAGTGGATATCAACAATCCCAATTCCCAATTCCTCAAATACTAATTCCACAATTTACCGTATCTCCACATCCAGCACCTTATTGCCCATGAGTATTCCCTCCAGTTTGTCACCCGGGTTTACAGGGCCGACGCCAGCGGGCGTACCAGTAAATATCATATCACCTATATTTATGGTAAAGAACTTAGACACATAAGCGAGGATCTTATCCAGGCTGAAGATCATATCACGGCTGTTGCCATCCTGCACCGTTTCATCATTCTTTTTTAGCTGAAAGGCCATGTTGCGCATGTTTGTTTCTGCCGTTATCGGGCTAAACGTGCCTACAGCCGCAGATCCATCAAAACCCTTGGCTATTTCCCATGGCAGACCCTTGCTTTTTAAAGTATTCTGCAGGTCGCGCGCCGTGAAATCTATGCCCAGCGTCACCTGATCGTAGTATTTATTGGCAAATTTCTCCTGTATGTGTTTCCCGTTCTTACAGATCTTTACTACGAGTTCGCACTCGTATTGCAGGTCGTCCGTAAACTCAGGGTAGTACAGCGGTTTTTCCGGCATTAACAAAGCAGCTTTCGGCTTAATAAATATCACCGGCTCCTTTGGGATGTCGTTGCTTAATTCTTTGGCGTGTTCTGCGTAATTTCGCCCTACGCAAATTATTTTCATAAAATCCTCTCCAAACTGTTATGGGTCGTGTAAAGATAAAATTTCCAAACGATAATCCATTGTTTATTGCAACAATTCCTGTGCGGATAGGTGATGTGAACTATGGCGGGCATGTAGGCAATGACGCTGTTTTGACCATCATTCACGAAGCCCGTATGCTTATGCTGCGTAGCGAAAACTACACCGAAATGAACGCAGGCGGCAATAGCATGATAATGGCTGATGTCATGATTTCGTACAAAGGAGAGGCCTTCTATGGAGACGTGCTTACCATTTGTATTTATGCTGAGGAAATTACGGATCGCACTTTTGATCTATTGTACCAAATATATACATTGAGGAACGGTATAAATTCAGACATTGCACATGCAAAGACCGGCATGGTTTGTTTCGATTATGAGCAGCGGAAAATAGCCCCAATGAGCAGCGAGCTAACAAAATATCTCTCCCGGTCTTAGCAAATTATTTTTCTATAGCTGCAATAATTTCCGGGCTATCTGGTGGGGTAGCGGTCGGAAATAGGGCAATAAGATGCCCGTTTTCATCAATCAGGTACTTTTGGAAGTTCCATTTTACACGGCTGTCCTCAAATCCATTATACTTTTTTTCAGTGAGCCAGCGGTATATTGGCGCCATCTTTCCTCCCTTTACTGATATTTTAGCAGCCATAGGGAATGTTACCCCATAATTTTTCTTGCAGAAAGTGGCTATGTTTTCATTTGAGCACGGCTCCTGGAAAAAGAAGTTGTTTGCCGGAAAGCCAACGATCACCAGTTTGCCCTTATATTTCTCGGAAAGTGCTTCCAGCGCTTCATACTGAGGGGTGAAGCCGCATTTCGATGCCGTGTTCACAATCAGTATCTTCTTACCCTTGAATGCTGAAAAATCGATGGTGCCACCATCCAGGGCGGCCACTTTAAAGTCGTATATACTTGCCGGTACCTCGGTAGGTTGTGGCGTAAATAAAAAACCAAAAAATAATAACATTGTGAAGTGCATGGTTTGGTGTTAGTCCTTCTTCAAAGTTCGGGAATAAAACTATTTTAACAGAAAAAACCTGTATCAAAACATATGTTTGCAAAATGGTTCACCCACGCTTTGCGTCTCCTATGTTTGCAAAACCCGTTTCACGCTCGCTTGGCGGCCTTAAAAACGAAATGAGTCCAGATAGCTATCGGGATGCGAGCTTTGCGTCTTTGCGAGAAACCCCTTTACCTTTGCGAGAGATTCTCGCATTTTCCGATTATTTTTGGGCGCAAATGAATAGCCGTGTATCCGTCTTACTTCTTTTTTTGATCGCATGTATTGGCGCAGGTTGTGCTAATATCACTGCACCAACAGGCGGCAAAAAGGATACAATTCCGCCTAAACTGGTTTCTATTGAACCTGCTGATTCCCTACTGGACACTAACGTGAAGCGTATCGAGATGCATTTTGACGAATATATCACGACAAGCGATGTTTCCAAAGAAGTGGAGCTGTCTCCTATCCTTGCCGTTCAGCCGGTTGTGACGTCGAATAATAAACACGTTATTGTTAAAATAGTGGACTCATTGCTGGAGCCAAATACCACTTACCGGCTATCATTCGGCAAAGCTATAAAAGACCTTCATGAGAGTAACCCCTTTATGGGCAAGGGAAAAACCGGTTACACCTATACATTCAGTACCGGCCCCTATTTCGATTCGCTGGAGTTAAAGGGCAAGGTGATCAGCGCCACCACAGGGCTGCCGGATTCTGGAGGTGTGCTGGTAGTGCTGTATAGCGAGAAAGACAAAAATAAAGACAGTGCAGTCGTAAAGCATAAGCCGAAGTATGTGACAAAGGCAAATTCCAAAGGCGAGTATATATTCAAAGGCTTGCCGGGCAGGAGTTTTCGCATATATGCCCTTAAAGATCCGAATAACAACCTTATCTATGATGGGGCAGCAGCGGGTGAAATGATAGCATTCAATGAGCAGGCAGTAACACCCGGAGACACCAGCCAGAAGCCAGTATTGCTCAGGTTGTTTTCTGAGGTGGTGGATACTGCCAATAAAAACGCAGACAGTGTGAAGAAGGCCACAGACAGTATAGCGCAGGATAGTGGTTTTAAGAGGAAAAACAAGGATGCCGGCAATGTCAGCTACTCCGTAAACCTGGATACTACTAATGCGGCGAAACGTACCTTCGATATCACCCGGCCCATAAGCCTGAAATTTAATAAAACTACGCAGCTGAATAAGGACAAAATATCGCTTTCTTTCGATAGCTCCGGTACTGCTGTTACCGCAAATATTACTATCTCTGCAGATACGGCTCACCCGCTGTTGTATCACATTTTCCCCGGTACGCCAGGCGATATGCAATGGCTGGAAGATAAAATATACACGCTGAGACTGGCCAAAGGTTTTGCAAAAGATACCGCGGGAAAAGACATAATGCCATCGCGCTATGTTTTCAGGTCGCAGGAAGATGATGATTATGGGAAGATACAGATGCACTTGCCTGCCAAATACTTTGACAGCCATTTCTTGCTCATGGTAACTACAGAAAAAGATACGGTTTATCAGAAACCTGTTCTCGATACGATAGTTAACCTTGTGCGCCTCAAACCATCCAAATACACGTTTCGTATTATTGCCGATAAGAATGGAAACGGAAAATGGGACACCGGCGATCTATTCGGTAAGTTGCAGCCTGAGGAAGTAATACCTTATCGCGAGGACTTAAAGCTAAGGGCGGGATTTGAACTTGTCATTGATTTTGAAGAAGCGCCGAAGCCAATATCGAATACCAAAGATAAAGCTCCTTCCCGGTAGCTATCCTGCCGTGTAACCACAGCAATTCAAATTTTCGCATATAGGCAAACACAATAAATTCGTATTAGAATCCCGGAGGGCTTAAATATGGATAGCCCCGGATTTCATCCACTAGTGTTCGAAACCTTTTTAGCCTGAATTAAATAAGTGTGGGGCTCTATTTGGGTCGCCTCCGCAAAATATCACTATCATTTTCATTATTTCATTTTCCAGCTCTATCTCAAATTTTAGCTTAGCAATTTTAAACCCT
>CAIRTW010000010.1 GCA_903881585.1 uncultured Bacteroidota bacterium
ATCCCTGACTACTATTAGTAAAGTGAATGCTACCCTTGGATTACTTCTTGTTCTTTTTTGGATTGTATCATCGGGATCTGCTCCTTTACAGGTTGTTTTGATTTGATCAACGCAAAGTCCCTTGTATTTCTCTCATCCTGAGATTCTTGAAATCTCAAAGAATTGACTGGCTAAGGCTGCAGATTGTGAGAATGAGAGTCGTCTTCAATGATGCTGATATATTCCTAGTTCGTCTGATAAATGTTACCACTATGATTTTATCTTTCGAGATGATCTTCTCCTTTCAACTACGCATCTGGTATCTCAGATCTGATTAGGTTATGGATCGAAGCCAGCTTCTGGTCAGTTACACTTTTGTTGAATTTGTGAAGAGTTACAGTTCCCCTCTCTAGGCTATCGTCATCTACGAATACAATCTTAGACCTGCTAGATATAGACTTGCTATTCAAGTTGTTGACCTTCCTGAAAGTTGAGTCTTACCGCTTTCGTGATTGAGCCGGTCCTTTGTGTTATAGCTTCTATTCATCGTCCTGGTCATTAAAGGCATTGAATTTGTATCGCTACTGTTAGGAGCCATGAGAAGGTGACTTGCCATGGGCCATCTTCTTATTGTCTTTAAGGTTGAAGTCCACATCTAACGAGCCACCAAAGGTCATCATCTGAAGGTTAAGGTCCTAGACGTTCCTTAACTTGGGTCGGTGAGTAAAGTCAGCAGTGACTATGTTCAACTTCTGGGAGATGTGATGGTTCTTGATAATGTTATCCGCTTCCATAGTTAAGAAAGGCCTAATTATTGTTATGTATTTCCAGCAGGCAAGTCACTAGCGGGGTTTTGGGGTTTAGGTGTTTGGGTTTTTTCACAATTTTAATCAGTAAACTTGTATAAAGAAATAAGGCAATTATGAACGATACCGTTACAGAACAGGTGAACATTGATTCCGTGCAGGCAATACAGCAGCTGGTAGCCCAAATGGAAAAAGTGATACGCGGCAAGCGCAGGCAAATAGAGTTTGTGATCACATGCCTGCTCGCAGGTGGCCACATCCTGATGGAAGATAATCCCGGCACCGGAAAAACCGTGCTGGCTCGTACACTGGCACAGTGCATCAGCGGTGAGCGTGAGGGTGAGCATGTGGTATTCAAACGCATACAGTTCACTCCTGATCTGCTGCCGATGGATCTCATTGGCACACATATCTTCGATGATGTTAACAAAGAATTTATCTTTAAGAGGGGTCCGCTCTTTTGCAATGTATTGCTGGCCGATGAAGTAAACCGGGCCTCACCCAAGGTGCAGAGCGCCCTGCTGGAAGCCATGGCTGAGCAGCAGATAACGGTGGGCGATACCACACTGAAACTGGAGCGCCTCTTCTTTTCTATAGCCACTCAAAACCCGATAGAGATGGAAGGCACCTACCCGCTGCCCGCCGCCCAGCTCGACCGCTTCTACATGAAGATTCAGTTTGGCTATGTGGACGAACAAACCGAGCTGAACATCTACCGCGAATACCTGGATATAGCCCAAAACCTCATAGACCTGGAGCAGGTGCTCAGTATGAAGGACATACTGGCGCTGCAGACAATGGCGGGGGAAGTGCATGTGCATGAAGAGATACTGAAGTCGGTAAGTAACATAGTAAGAGCAACACGGGAACACCAGGATATATCACTGGGAGCATCAACCCGCAGTGGTATTGCCTTCCTCAAATGTCTTCGCGCGTACTCGCTGGTTGCTGGCCGCACCTATGTTATCGAGGACGATGTGAAAGACATAGCCCGCGCCGTGCTGGAGCATCGGCTGGTGTACCGCAACAAAGAAGGCAAGCTCAAAGCCCTCGACAGCATCATCGCCCGTGAAACAGAACGACTCGCCAAACTGAAACTATATGCATAGCATCCCCAGGTAGTGAGAAGGACCAACCAAAAACAAGTGAATCTCAAATTCATAAACACAACAATTATAACCTGCATACTGGCTATATCGCCGTATGCACATCGTGCTATTGCCCAATCCACAGCACAAAAAAGCAAACCCAGCACTCCACGCGAAGTGCCCAAAATGCCCACGCTTCCCGCCCAGTTTATGCCGCCGCACCCGCCCGATAAAATGGAGCAGCGGTACTACGATATAGACGCCAAGCGCATGATCGAAGACCCGGAAAGCGAAGATGCCCTGCCACGTTCTCGCGAGTTCATCCGTATAGATAGTACCTACTACGTGGGCTGGATGTTCGAGGGCGTTTACAAGGCCACCCATGCTGCCGATTATATCGGCTACAAGAATGCCATCATACCGCTGGAGCGTGCGCTTCACCTTATGGAGCGCGACTATTCCAAAGCCCTCGCCACCCGCACCTCCGATGCCAAAGTGTTCTATCCCATCAGGCGGCTGCCGGTGGACTATACATTCATTGCGTACTTCCTGGAGCAGTGTTACAGCAATACCGACCAGCCGGATAAGGTCTTTGCCCTGTTGCGTCACGTGCTGAAATGGAAGTTCCAGATGCAGTATTATATGGACACCTATAACTACATGGCCTGGACCGTACACCGCAATCGTTTTTATACCAGCGCTAAATATCCATTCCTCCGCAACTCCATCGATGCCAACGAACGCCTGGCCCAGAGCTACCTGGACACCAGCATGATGCAGATACGGCAAAACGAATCCATCAATACAGAGCTCAATAAGTTTTTCTACCCCGGATATGAGGAGCGGGAAAAAATGAGCGTTTACCATTACAAGAACATTCTTTTCAGCTATTCCTTTGGCATTGATTCTGCTAACTACTACTTCAACCTCATGCGCCAGGCGCGCAGACTGCCGCACAACAACTACGCCAACTTCCGCGTCATCTGCGGCGACTTCCGCAATGCAGAAAAGGAATACAAACTGGCTGCCATGCAGGACAATGGCGACAAACGCCTCATGGAGTGGGCCTACTACAGTTCTGTACTGGATATATACAAGTCGCTGCCGAAGCAGGGCGCTGCGCTGATGCGCGACATGGTGCGCGCTGCCGGCTCTACACCCGGCTATGGCTGGTACAACATAGCTCTTGCACGCTGTATGCTTTACGATGGCCAGATCAGTGAGGCCCAGCGCTATACCGATAAGGCCGCAGATTTCAAGGAGCTGCACATAGGTACCACCCTTGGCCAGAGCCAGTACGACTTCAGCATACAGCTACTGAAACTCATAGGCAAGGAGCAGTCGTGGGAGATGGACAAATTCGAGCACCGCAACTGGTGGTACAACCCTAAAGTGCTGCTGGACATGAGCGGCAAACTCAGCGAGAAGTACTTGCAGCAGTTCCTCATCATCAACCAGTTTGCCCAGAACCCCGAGCGCGACCGCGTGATCTACAAGCTCTTTTCTACCGAGAGCACCGTATCGTGGGATGAGATATGGTTCCTCATTCACGACTTCAGTACGCGTTACTTCATAGACAAGTTCCAACAGGAAGCCGAGACCGACAACCGGCCATACATCCGCAAATACTTTCAGTTGTTTACTGCCCGGCTGAAGATGCAGGAAGGCAAGTACCAGGATGCCAAACCCATGCTGGACAAACTGCTGCAGGACCCCAATACCGACCCCGAATACGAGAAACTCTACACAGCCCGCATATACGAGGCAGAGGCAACCTGCGCAAAAGAGCAGAAGAATGAGGCCGCGCAAAACGAATGGCTCTATCGTCTCTATGTGCTCTATCCTCAGCTGGCGCCCTACTGCGGCATGCCGGCCAACATGCACTTGCACATAAGCGGAGACGTGGACAAAGACGTGGAAAGCAGCCTGCGTGCCTGCAATATCAACTGGACCACCAACAGCAGCATACCTGCGCCGGATGCTTATGTAATCTTCACCCGCAACGGAGCTAAGAAAGACATCACCTACTACGTGCTCGACAAAACCGGCAACTACATCGTCCCCAAGCAATCCTTCGCCTGGCAGAAAGCCGATGAAACAGGCACTGCACTCGCCTACCGCCTCTTCAATATCGGTGGCAAAGATGCGGAGGATATAGAAAAAGGAAAATCAGCCAGCGAATAATACACGCTTTTTTTCACTAGATTGCGCCATTCTAATACAACAAAAAAATGAGCAAACTAAAACTACTTACCACGTTTCTTTCCAATCCTAAACAGGTCATTACGATGGGCATTCAAGCCCTCAACCGCAAACAAAGCGAGGTGAGCTTCGAAAAAAAGAACCTCGACAAATACGGCCGCGCCCAGCTGCCCACCCTCGATATACTGGACCTCGTGCCCGGCATGCAGGGCACTATACACTCCTTTGCCTACCTCAACGGCGCCTCCATGCCCACCATCATACTGATGCTGAAGGCGCTGGCAAAGCGCATGCCCGACTGCTCCTACATGGAGTTCGGAAGCTTCCGCGGAGAGAACATTGTCAATGTTGCCGACGATGCCAAAGACTGCACCTCAATAACACTCTCTCCCGAGGAAATGACAGCCCGTGGCTTCAGGCCCGGCTTTCTCAAGGTGGACCGGTTTTTCTCTAAGAACAAACCCAATATCAAATACATCCTCCACGACTCCATGACCTTCGATTTCGGCTCGCTCAACAAGAAGTTCGACCTCATATCTATTGATGCCGATAACCGCTATAGCTTCATACTACAGGATACCAAAACCGCTTTCAGCCTGCTGAAGAACGACAACTCCATCATCGTATGGCACAACTACGCCACCGACCTGGAGAACGACGACATAAGACAGGATGTGCTGGCCGGCATACTAGATGGCACACCTCCGAGTACCACGCCAACCTCTATCATGTTTCCAATACCATCTGCGCTATCTTCATCCGGGGCAACTTCCCTTCGGGCATGATCAATTTCCCATCGGTGCCCACAAAGGTGTTTAATGTGAGTATCGAGGCAAAGAATCTTAACTAGAATTTTAGTGCCTCGGCCCGTGGCTGCCGGCCGCAGGAGTATCTTTTCCGCGTTGTTCCGAATATTCCTAAGGTGCCAGGAAGAAATGGCGGAAATATTTTTTATACTTTCGTGAAAACAGACAACATGAAAAAAGCAACTATACTTTTATTAGCTATTGTATGCATTATGAACATAGGCGGGCGCGCCCTGGCGCAGGATGGGGATGCCGCAGCCATGAAGAGGTGGACGGACTTTATGACACCGGGCGATATGCACAAAGTACTTGCTGCGGCCACCGGTAAGTGGACAGAGGAAATAACTATGTGGATGGCCCCGGGACAGCCGCCAATAAAAAGCTCATCAACCTCGGAATATAAAATGATACTGGGTGGCCGCTACCAGCAGGCCAACATTACCGGCTCTTTTAGTGGTATGCCATTTGAGGCAATGTCTTTAATAGGTTACGACAATATGAAGAAAGTCTTCGTCAGCAGCTGGATAGATAATATGGGCACCGGCATACTCAACAGCGAAGGCCCTTACGATGCAGCCACAAACACCATTACCCTCACTGGCACACAGGCGGAACCTATGAGCGGAAAGGACTTGAAAATGCGCGAGACCATCAGAATGACAGATAACAACACCATGATCATGGAGATGTTTACATCCACAGACGGCGGTAAGGAAATGAAGAGCATGGAAATAAAACTGAAGCGTAAATAAACACGCGATTACCGCTGCCCAACCTTTAAAACCTGTAAAACAGATAAAGCACTATCGGTAGGCTGATGTTTCCCCTTGAATAGTTCGGATTTGATTTTGTTTGTGTATAAACCGGAGGGTTGCCTGTATAATACTGTACTGTATTGACAGCCTGGTTGTTTTTGCCCACTACATAATAGTAGCTGCACTCGGTGCCTATCAGTATTTTCTTTGACAGGTGGTAGTTTATTTTACCAAAGATCCCACCGCCATAATTAGTAGCCATGGTGGTAGTGGTGGTGCTGTTAACTTCGTTTGGCGACTGGTAATTATTTGCCGAATAATCATTAATGTAGTTGAACACTACGTCTATACCCGTGCCTACGTTCCATTTGCTGGTAATGTCAAAGACCTTTTCTACGCCCAGCCGCAGTTCGGCATCGTTATTGTTTGTGGCCGTAGTATTATTTGCAGTAGCGCCAGAAGTATTAACAAAATTACAGCCAACTCCCGCTCTCAGCCCCCAACCTGTTTTCTTATTATTCATGCTGTAAGTAATGAGGTAGGGATTACCTGTGCCTATCGAATTTGCGCTGGAATTAAACAGGTGTACGAGCAGGGCGCTTACCTGTGCGCCAACATAGTGGTCATACACTTTTTCATTAGTTGGTTCTGCAGTTGATTGCGCAAAACTATGCTGGCAGGAGATTGCGAGCAAAAAAACAAGGGTGGCTGTTTTCATTTTCTATTTTTATATTAAACCTACATTTTTTTTACTGCTCGCCCAGACCCTTTCTTCGGCAGGCTTAGACCCTGCAATTTCCGAAGCGCAAATGTTATGGGCTTGCGGCTCCTATTCTTCTGGGGGCGCATCCTCTTCAAATGAAAATTTAAATCCCCCATTTCCATAAGGGTCTTCGCCGTATTTGTTTGGGCCACGTGTGCCTTCTGTACAGTTGAGCACAAGCAGCCAGATACACAGCCCAACCATAACCAAGGCCAGGAGCCCCAGTGCCATATATGCGCCAGAGAAAGCAGCCCAAACGATAAGCACCGCTGGCACTAATACCAACAGGAGCAGTTTGCCGCTTTTATTCACATCGTGCAGCCGCCGCACAGACACCGCCAGGTTGGGGAGGAGCACGACCAGGCTATACAAGTTTTGGATATACCCCAATTTTACAGGAGCACCCATTGATGTATAATAAGTATAGGTAGAACCAGCCAGGTTGTCGATGATACTTAGTACAATAGATATTATGACATTGAAGAGGACAAACATCCAGTATTCCTGGCGGGAAGCACGGCCGGTGAATACCGCATACTTTTTCAGAACGGCGAGGTAATATTTCATATCAACCTGAGTTCGGGTTAAGCGGCGGCTATTAATTGTTGCTGATTGAACTGAGCAATGAGCCGTGGATTGGTTTCTTCGATGTCCTTTTTTATGGAAGGCTTTTTAGGGAAGAATGAGTATGCAGCAATGGC
>CAIRTW010000011.1 GCA_903881585.1 uncultured Bacteroidota bacterium
CAAACTGGCCGGGCAAATACCTTATTATCTCTTGTCTGAAATGATTACCGAAATTATTTTTTTACTGAATTTAAATAAACGGGGTGGGCTGACTTAAACAGCAGGCCCTAAATACTTTTTGTGATTCCTAATAGGAGTAAGAGCTATCCCCCAAAAGCATCACCGCGCGTACACCTTTTTACTTTACACGTGTAAACATCATGCCAATCGGAATTTACTTATTATGTATAAATGGATTGTTTTCAATTCTAGACTATGGGGTTCAGCTACGCTTTGCCTCAGCATATGCAAGCGTTACGCTTGCGGTACTTATTTTCCTTACAAAACCCACCATCAACCCATAACCTGTACTACCCTTACCCCCAGCCAATTACCTCAAAAGAAATTTACATCATATCCCGCCTGCAGTACATGACAGTACGAAAAATGCACTACCATAAAACATTATTTTTTTACCTTCAATATTCTACAGGAACTTTGTGCCAAAAAACGAAAAAAAACGCCCTCAGTCGAAGTTTCGGGCCACTTGAATTCTATAAAATCCAATCGGTGAAATCCAGAGGACCATTGCCGAATGGATGCCCCACATGGGGTGAAAACGGGGCGTCGCATTATATGTAATCCATTATAGATCAGCAATTTGAGATCGTAAAAATGCCCCATATACGAGCTGTAAAAATATAATCAGAATGGGGCATTCACCCGAACATCGCCACTCGTTAACTTTTCAGCGACTGATAATAAGTAGCATCTATATTAGGGTATCCCAGCGCTTTTGCTTTTTCTACATCCTGCAGTGCCTGTTGTTTTTTGCCTAGCGCATTGTATGCTTTCGATCTCAGGTAGTAGGCATCTGCTTTTTCGGGCTTCAGGGATATTACCTTGTCATAGTCAACTATGGCCTTGTCCGGTTTGTTTTGGAGCATCATTATCCGCGCCCTGTTCATGTAGGGTATCGGTGCGTCGGGGTTCTGGGAAATGGCAATGGCGTAATATTTCAGCGATGAGTCCTGCTTGCCGGTGATGTCGAGGAAGTTGGCGTAGTTGCTGTATGCCTCCGGGAAATAGGCCTTTAAGCTCAGGGCTTCTTTAAAACAATATTCAGCAGAGTCGTATTGCCGCTTGATGCTGTAAATAACGCCCAGCCCCAGATATACGCTTTCGTCCTTGTTCTGCACCTTGTTTTCGGTATGGCTCTCATTGATCCTCATAGCCTGGAAATAGGTGGCCTTTGCGGCATCTATCTGGTTCGTTGCACGCTGTAGTTCTGCCAGGCACACTATTGGGTTCACATAATCCGGCTTGCGCTCTATCGATGCCATAAAACATATCTGCGCAGAGTCCTGGTAGCGTTTCTGGTCCTTGGGGTTTATCTCGGTTTCAAACTTTGAATAATACTCCTGGCCCAGGTAAAAGTAGGAAACCGGGTTGGCGGGGTGCTTTTCAATGTCGTCATTCCACAGGGTTATAGAGTTGTACCACACTTTACATTGTTCATTAGTGAGGTAGCCCAATACCATGGAATATACAAAAGTGGCTACCAGCAGCGCAATGCCCGTCTGCCTGTTTTTTCCCGGTTCAAAATAACCCGAGATAAACCAGCCGGCAATAACAAAGAGGCCCAGATAGGGGAGATAGGTATAACGATCGGACATGACAGCGCCGCCTACGGGTATAAGCTGGAGCAGCAGCACTATATTCACAAAGAAGAACCCAAGGCCGAAAATGAGTATTTTATTTTTACGCCCAAACCACCAAACCGCAAAAAGCAGGGCCAGCACAAGCAGCGGATAAATGTAGAAACTGGCTGGCAGAGCATCGTTAGCCCCCTTCATGGGGTATGGGTAGAAGTTGCACATGCCCACCGGCACTACCGCCTTCCACAGGTAGGTGCAGATATTGTACCCCGCAATCACAATGCGCTCAAATGCGGTAAAATGTACGTCCAGGGTACCCAGGGCACCGATCTTTTTCTGGGCATAGATAGACAGCATCCCAAAAAGAATGGCAAGGCCCAGATGTGGTATTTTCTCAAGGAACAGGGCGTAGTTGAACTTACCATTCTTGCTATCGCCTATTATTCCTTCCCGGGCCTCGCCGCCGGTAAATAAGGTTCTGCCCTCGAGCAGGTCTATAAGGAAGAATGTGATAGGGAGGGTAACGCCTACTGATTTTGCCAGCAGGGAAAGTGCGAAAAGAATGATGGTAGCGCTGTACCAAAGTACCTTTTTGTTCTTCGCGGCCGACCGTAAATAATACACATAGCACATCAGCGACAGGATGTAGAACAGCCCATAGATCATATCCTTACGGCCTGCGGCCCACGCCACAGTCTCTACGTGCATGGGGTGTAGCCCGAACAGTAAGGCCGCAACTGCAGCCGCTATGGGACGGCGTGTAAGTATGCGCACGAACAGATATACAGCAATGGTGACGAGTATCTGGCATATAAGGCTGTCAAAATGGTATATCCACGGGTCCAGGCCATAGTGGCTGTACTCTATCCAGTAAAGCATTATGGTGAGCGGGTGGTAGTTGCCCATTACCGGGTTGTCAATAGAGAATATCTTCCGTAGCCCATCTATAGATGGGTCTTTGATAAGCGGGTTGGTGATGATATAGCCAAGGTCGTCCCAGTTGGTAAGCTGGTTGCTGAGTATTTCTTTATAAAACAGGTAAGTAAGTACGGAGATACCGGCAACCACCAGCCACTCGTAATAACGGGAGATAAACCCTGTCTGAGCAGTGGGCGCAGCGCTTGTGGCAACCGGTTTCCGGAGCGGGGTAGTAGCAGCAGATCTTGCAGGCGCAACAGGGGTATTTTTCGCCGGTGTATTCTTTTTACTTGCCATGCCTTATTTTGATAGTTCTTTAGGTTTTAAAGATAATAATTCTGGGTAAGATTTTTAAGAATGCGCTTAACGCTGGTCTAGTAGGCCGCTCCCTGCTTAGCGAAATGGAAACCAGCTCGCTCCACTTCCTTTTGTTTGGTTACATCCCGCAGCAATGGGTTGGTGTGGTTGAAGTGAATGAAGCAAACCTTCGCCTTGGTTGCCGGGGTTTCATTTTCAAATAGCTTCATTGTTTCAGCTACGAAGGGGTGGGGCACTTCGCTCATGTTGCGGCCGGGCAGTTCGTTGCCGTCGTAGAAGGTAGCATCAATAAATGCAATGTCCACCTGCTTCACCTGATCTGTGATACTCCGGTCCCATTTATCCCATTTATTTATGTCTGGTATGAACAGGTATTTTTTGCTGCCGGTATTTATCCTGAAACCGGCTGTTTCAGAGTATTCATCGCGGTGGGGAACGGTGAAAGCAGTGACGCTGATCTGATCTGTAAGTTGGATAGTTGAGTCTGCCTGCAGGGGCTGCAGAGCAATGTTATGCAGGGTTACCAGCTGGCTCCAGGGGCCGTTTGTTTCGAGGAAGGTCTTCATTTTGGGCAGTGCATATACCGGCAGGTCTTTTGTGCTCATTACCTCGCGGCCCAGCTCCATAAGGCCGGTATAGTGGCCTATGTGCGCATGGGTCAGGAATATGCCATCCGGAAGGAAGTGGTATTGTCCATGGGTGAGGGTTTGAAAGTAGTGCAGTTGTTCTTTGATGTCGGGCGTGGCTTCAAACAGCCACCACTTTTTGGTCGCCGGGTCCACAAGTGCAAGGCACACCACCCACCGTTTCATCGAGTGATTGCTCCAGGCCATGGTGCAGCAAGGTTTTGTGCAGCCCATGTGCGGATAGCCGCCGTCCTGCGCAATACCGAGGGAGAGGATAAATGGTTTGCGGTCCTGTGCATGCACTATCACGGAGAGTAGCAATAATACAATGGAAAAGTGTTTTCTCATTGTATCAAATATAGCATAGTGTCTGTGAATTTACCATCTTTCCCTAACTGAGAATACTCAGATAGTTTTGCTTTTCCACTCCGGTTATTTTAGGGTCGTCCTCAATTAGGTCAAGCAGGTGATTTATTTTTCCTTTCTGCATTATTTTCTTTAAGTCACGGGTATTATTGACGGTGTTTAGGTTCGGTAACGCGCTGTCATTTAATAACCTGATAATTTCGGTGACCGATGTTTCTGTTTTTCGCAGATCATTCACCTGTCACCATTTATCAAAAGGTTTGTCGGCATAAAAGCCGATTCGTTCCTGCCAGTGGCAATGTAAATAAGATTGCTTTGCCCGCTCGTCCAGTTTCCATAACATAACTGATCCGATCCCGATATTAACCGTGAAACTGACTTCCTTCGAAGTGGAAGATGAGCTATACTGGATTTGAATAAAGTATATTAGGTATCCGGATGTTTTGCTGAAAGAATTTCCCTTCTTTTTAAAACCATTCAATTTCAAAAAAGTGAATAGCTGGTCGGATATCAACTCCTTGATTTCTATGGCATTTACAGGCTTAAAAAATCAAGGAAAGTTCCCATCTTTTGGTGATTAATGATGCTCCAAGGCCCCCAAATACCGTTCAGCATCCAGGGCTGCCATACAGCCACTGCCGGCTGCGCTTACGGCCTGGCGGTATATTTTGTCCTGTACATCGCCGCAGGCAAATACGCCTTCTATATTAGTTCGCGTTGAGTCTGGCTGGGTTATCAGGTAGCCTTGTTCATCCATATCAAGCATGCCCTTGAACAGGCCCGAATTGGGCTCGTGGCCTATGGCTACAAAGAATGCTTTAACGGGTATGATGCGCTCTTCATTGGTTCTGGTGTCTTTTACCTTTACACTATCCACTTTGTGCTCGCCCATCACCTCCACAGTATCCGTATTCCAGTGCACGGTTATGTTTGCTGTTTTCAGTACCCGTGCCTGCATCACTTTACTGGCGCGCATTTCGCTGCGGCGTATGAACATATGCACGGTTGTGCAGAGCTTGGATAAGTATAATGCTTCCTCACATGCGGTATCACCAGCGCCAACTATTGCCACGTCCTGATTTTTGAAGAAGAAGCCATCACACACAGCACATGCCGATACGCCGTGCCCGTTTAGCCGGTCTTCAGATTCCAGTCCCAGCCACTTTGCAGATGCGCCTGTAGCTATGATCACAGAGTCGGCCTCTATCCATTTTTCTTCATCGATCTCTATCTTGAAAGGTTTTTTCGAGAAGTCAACTTTGCTCACCATGCCCCAGCGAATATCTGCGCCCATGCGCTGTGCCTGCTGTTCAAAATCCACCATCATCTGCGGCCCCATGATGCCATTAGGATAGCCGGGGTAATTCTCTACGTCTGTAGTTATGGTAAGCTGGCCACCGGGCTGCAGGCCCTGGTATAGCACGGGCTTTAGGTTTGCGCGTGCAGCATATATTGCAGCCGTATATCCGGCAGGGCCTGATCCTATTATAAAGCAATGTACTTTTTCTATTTCACTCATCGGTGTGCTGTTTGATCTGTAGCCGTTAATATCCTGTTCAATAACGGGCGGTAAAAATAACATAATGAAGATAACAAAAGAAATGCGGAACTAAGAAATCCGGGCTCCGGCTCCGGTATGTGGATTAATGAGGAACAACTTTTGTTGTTAGTACACTGCCATAGCCGCACCACACACCCAGCGCACCATTTGTAATATTCGATTTAATGTTTATCGGAGAAGAAAAAGGGTTTCCAATTGCATTTGATGCAAACTGGTAAGTGTTCCAGAAATCGTAAACAGCTTTGTCAATTTCGCACCACTTCAGCGTCACCGAGTCGCCCGGATAGAAATACTGTAGCGAATCTCCATTTGCTTTTGTACTGTCGTCATAGCCCGCAAAGAGGTCAATATTCCTGATGTTCTCGCCATTTACAAGGTCATCAGTAAATATACCGGCGGGATAAAACTGTTCATTATTTCTTTGTGTGAAATACCTTACGTAATTGCCGGGCGTATCAGGGTCGGTATAGTTGGCGAATAGCTCAACGGCACTGTCTGGCGTACTCTTATTCTTAAACGTAGGTGTGCCAAACCACATTGTGTCAATGCCTTTAGGATAGGGTATCTTGGTGACAGACGTGTAAGTATTGCCGTTATATTTGATAGTAAGTGTATAGAACTTGCCTACCTGGCCATACATGATATTTGCGAGATTAGTGGTGTCAACAGAATAGATGTAAAACTTGTTGTTGTTGCCAGTGTCTATGGAATATTCTTTGAGTGTCGTGGTTGTGCTGCCATCAGATACCGTCACGATGGCGCCATGAAGGAAGCTGTTTTGCAGTGTGGCCAGGTTAATGTTTGAGAAAAACCCGATGGTGCTGGTCAGTATTACATAGGGCGGTATATTTGTTTCTATGGCTCCCTGCACAACCACTTGTTCAGGCGAAGTGCCGAGGTTAATATGAACTTCTTTTTGACATGACAACAGCATCGCGATGAAAACAAACGCAACCATCGCGCCCAGGCTATAAGGCTTTAGCGGCCGTCTTGTGCAACAGCTTTGGCGAGTAAAGACGCCCAGCCCGATATTTTTTGAAATTGAGTTCATTTAAGAAGTGCAAAGATAAGGGTTTTAGCTTCTCGGCTAATCTGCATACTTACCATCAGGCGTGTACATTACCGGCAGCAGCTTGTGGTTCTTTTCAAAATATTCATATCCGTTTTTAAGCTCTGCCCAGAATTGTTGCCTGGTGGCATCATTAGGGAACTCCCTGCCCAGGTAGGCTATGCCATTTTTGTTCAGTCGGGTGGGGAAGATGTGCACGGGTATATACTGTTGGCCGTTCAGGCGGGCATTGAGGCAAACGGTGTATATCTCTTGTATACCCGGATTGGTCATAGGCAGACAACCTACGGTGACGCAGCCGCCGTGTATGTAAATATCACCGCCTGTTTTCTGGCTGCCCAGCAATTGGTCGGAGTAGTTGGGGTAATTGAGCAACAGGGAAAGATAGTAATCGCTGGCATTGTTAAACTCATCGATGAAATAGTAGCCTTCGGGCACCTGCCGGTCTCCTTGTATGCGCTTTGGCCCCAGCCTGCCCGGGACTGCGCAGATATGGTAGGTTTTTATGAGTTTGTATTCTCCGCCTTCTGCGTTTCGTGCCCAAAGCTCCATTTCATTCTGCGATTTAAAGGCCCTCAGGTAGATATCTTTAGGAGGATAAGCCACATTCTTTTTCCTGAATTCTTTAGCCAGCGTATCGTCGTATTTTTTCCAGGATTCAGATACGCGGGACGATGCGAACTGAGCATTTCTAAAACTGGCAGAATCATCCTGGGCAAGCAAAGTATAGCCCGAAAGGCAAGCCACTACAATGATCCATATGCTCAGAACTGTTTTTATTTTCAAGGCCATATTGTGCACAACGTCTGTTACAAATATACAGCTTCGGAACTGAATGGTTTCTTAAAACGAAGCCGGCGCCGTGTTCGGGTGCCCGCTTCAGTTAAGTTTTTGAAGATACTATCTTATTATATTGAGCCTTCCGGTTGTGCGGTGCTCCCCGCTGGTTATGTCGAACAAATAGATACCGCTTCCGAGCTCGGACACAGGCACCTGCGTCTGTCCTGCAGGGCTGCTTATGTCAATTGTTGAAGTATAAATTACGTGGCCCGACATGTCAGTAATGGTCAGTTCGCCAATGCCCGGGTCAAGGTCTTGCCAGCTTACATTGATTAACGATGAGGCCGGGTTCGGATACAGACTGAATACCGGAGCTGCAGGAGCGGGAGTAGAGGGTGTTACTGTGACGATATGATAGGTGTAACAACCACCGGGTGTTACATAATAAACAGTTACAGTGCCGGCGGATACGCCTGTTATTATTCCGCTGGTAGCACCTGCTGTTGCAATAACAGTATCGTTAGTACTCCATATGCCGCCTGTAACAGCATCGCTCAGGGTAATAGTTGAACCGACGGAAACGGTTGTGGCGCCGGATACAGTTGCTGCGTCGGAGTTAACGGTAAATGTAACTGTGACGATACTTGCACCCACCGTATAGGTTATGGTACATGTACCTGCAGAAACACCGGTAACCACACCCGTAGAGGAGCCAACCGAAGCAATAGCGGTATTGCTGCTGCTCCAGTGACCTCCTGTTGTTGGATCTGTGAGTGTTCTTGTGGAGCCTTCACAAACACTTGCTGTGCCGCTAATGCTATGTACGACAGTAGTTGCCGTAACGGTTACAATGACATATGAATAACACGGCGTCGAAGTTCTGTAGTAAATAGTTGTTGTACCCGGAGTCAGACCTGTGACAATTCCGGTTAAAGAACCTACGGTTGCAACAGACGTATTGCTGCTGATCCAGGAGCCTCCCGAAACAGGATCGGCCAGAGCTATGGCGCCGCCTGTCGCAACGGTTGTACTGCCGGTGATGGGCGCTTCCGCGTTAACGGTAAATGTTACTGTGGCTATACTTGTTCCCACCGTATATGTAATAGTACAAGTGCCTGCAGAGATACCTGTTACAACTCCGGTAGAGGAGCCAACACTGGCTACTGAAGTATTGGAACTGCTCCAGTGGCCACCGGAAGTGGAATCAGTAAGCGTCCTTGTAGAACCCTCACAAATGCTGGCTGTGCCGTCGATACTATGAATGGCGCTTGTGCCGGTGACCGTAACAATAACATAGAGGTAGCAGGTGCCGGGAGTAATGTAATAAATAGTACAAGTGCCGGCAGAAACACCGGTAACAATGCCTGTTGATGAGCCCACTGTGGCAATAGCTGTATTGCTGCTAAGCCATGTGCCACCTGAAACCGCATCGCTGAAAGTCGTTACCGTACCTTCAGATATTGTGGTGAGGCCTGTTATGGGAGCCAGTGGGTCAACAGTGACGGTAACGGTGGCAATGCTTGTGCCAATGGCATAGGTAATAACGCAAGTGCCTGCTGCAATGCCGGTAACTATGCCTGTTGATGAGCCTACTGTAGCGATAGCTGTATTGCTGCTGCTCCAGTGGCCGCCTGTAGTTGAGTCTATTAATGTTCTGTTGGAACCTATGCAAACATTGGCAGTACCCGTGATGGCATGAACAGAGGTAGCAGTAACCGTTATAATGTGATAGGCACCGCAGCCACCTGCAGTTATATAATAAATAGTGGCCGTACCTGCTGATACCCCTGTTACGACTCCGCTGGTGGACCCAACGGTAGCAACGGAAGTGTTACTACTGCTCCATGTTCCTCCTGTCGTGGGATCGCTCAGTGTTATGGTGGATCCTGCGGAAAGGGTAGAACTTCCGGATATGCTACCAGTCACAGGGGTAACAGTAAATGTTATGGTTACAATCGATGTGCCTACTGTATAAGTAATGGTACAAGTGCCGGTGGAAACGCCGGTAACTATCCCGGTTGAAGAACCCACTGTGGCAATTGCGGTGCTGCTGCTGCTCCAGTGCCCGCCCGATGTAGAATCGCTGAGCGATCTTGTGGAACCGACACACACGCTGGCTGTGCCGCTAATGCTATGCATCGTTGACGTAGCTGTGACAGTTACAATAATATAGGAATAGCAAGGTGCAGATGTCCTGTAATAAATATTTACAATGCCTGCTGCTACACCTGTTACAACGCCGGACGTGGAGCCAACTGTGGCAATTGACGCATTGCTGGTTAGCCACGTGCCTCCTGAAACCGGATCACCTAATGTTATCGTGCCACCCACTCCAACTGTTGTGGGGCCAGATATGGGCGCTTCCGGATTAACCGTAAACGTGATGGTAGCAATACTTGTTCCCACCATGTATGTGATGGTGCAGGTTCCGGCAGAGATCGCGCTGACAATTCCGGTTGAAGAACCAACAATTGCAACGGAGGTATTACTGCTGCTCCAGTGGCCGCCGGCAGTGGAGTCGGCCAGTGTGCTGGTGTTGCCTGCACATGCGCTGGTAGTGCCAGTGATACTGTGAACTGAAGTGGTTCCCGTAACAGTTACGATAACATAGGAGTAGCAGGGGACAGATGTTCTGTAATAAATGTTTACAGTGCCAGCGGCTATGCCGGTAACAATACCGGTAGCGGAGCCAACAGTGGCAATGGATGCATTGCTGGTGATCCATGTGCCACCTGAAACCGGATCACTAAGTGTTAGTGTACCACCAACGCCAACTGTAGTACTGCCTGATATGGGCGCTTCCGGATTAACGGTAAATGTGATTGTAGCTATGCTTGTGCCAACCATGTAGGTAATGGTGCAAGTCCCAGTCGAAATTGCGGTAACAACTCCTGTAGATGAGCCAACTGTAGCAACGGAGGTATTGCTGCTGCTCCAGAATCCGCCGGACGTGGCATCTGTCAGTGTGCTTGTGTTGCCTGCACACGCGCTGGCGGTGCCGCTGATCGCACCTGCTGATGTGCTGCCCGTAACGGTTACGATAACATAAGAATAGCAGGGGACAGATGTTCTGTAATAAATGTTTACAGTGCCAGCGGCTATGCCGGTAACAACACCGGTAGATGAGCCAACAGTGGCAATGGATGCATTACTGGTGATCCATGTGCCACCTGAAACCGGATCACTAAGTGTTAGTGTACCACCAACGCCAACTGTAGTGCTGCCTGATATGGGCGCTTCCGGATTAACCGTAAATGTAATGGTTGCTATACTTGTGCCAACCATGTAGGTAATGGTGCAAGTGCCAGCGGAAATTGCGGTAACAACTCCTGTAGATGAGCCAACTGTAGCAACGGAGGTATTGCTGCTGCTCCAGGCTCCTCCGGACGTGGCGTCCGTCAGTGTACTTGTGTTGCCAGCACATGCGCTGGTAGTACCGCTGATCGTGCCTGCTGATGTGCTGCCCGTAACCGTGACGATATGATAGGTTCCGCAGCCGCCGGCTGTGACATAATAAATTGTTGCGGTTCCGGCTGATATACCTGTCACTAAACCTGTTGTAGAGCCTACTGTAGCAACAGATGTATGGTTGCTGGTCCATGTTCCCCCGACAACTGCATCGCTAAGGGATATTGCCGACCCGGCAGATACCGTTGTAGCCCCGGATATTGGGGCTGCAGCCGGGTTAACAACAAATGTGGCCGTTGCTATGCCGGAACCTACCATGTAAGTAATAGTAGTTACTCCAACAGCTACACCGCTAACTACTCCTGTGGAGAAATTGACTGTCGCAACAGAAGTGTCACTGCTGCTCCATGAGCCGCCTGAAGTGGCATCGGTCAACGTCCGGGTTGAGCCAACGCAAACGCTGTCTGTGCCATTGATGGGGCTTACCGCAAAAGATGCGATAGAAAAGAGACATGCTAATAATGTCAGTGTAAGTGTTCTGATCATGGGAATAAGTTTTAAAATTTAAAAAA
>CAIRTW010000012.1 GCA_903881585.1 uncultured Bacteroidota bacterium
GAAACTATTGCCTGTATTGACTTATGCCTTATTTTATTTATGCACACCAAATGTGGAAAAACCCACCTGACATTTAGTTTTCAAACAAAATAAGAGGGTGCCCTTTTGAGACACCCTCTTTTTATTGAATTACCGGGTAGAGATCTTATCTGAAATTGTAATTGTTGAGGTCTTCAAAACGTGGGCACATAACGCCATCGCGTGGGTTCTTCTTGTGGTTGTAGTTGCCCCTGATGTACAGCGATATTTCTGTAGCATTGGCTGTGGAAACCGCAGTGCTGGTGATCAGCGATGAAGTAACAACATCGTAAGAAATGCCGATAGCCACATCCTTGTAGTCGATCTTTATGGTTGGTACAATAGCATCCTGGTAGCGATAGAAACAACCGAACGAGAAAGCAAATATGCTGGGAAGGCCCACCGGCATACTGCGCCAGGTGAACATACCGCCCATTATTGTTTCGCTGTAAGGCTGCATCAGGCTGTAGTTTGCGTGAACTGTCAGTCCGAACTGCTGGCTGAAGGACGTGTGAAATCCTGCGCTGAATTCCCACTTGATTGGCAGCTTCACCAGGTTGTCGCCACCGCCGTTGAAGTTTTCAGTGGCAGCGTTGAGATGGTAGGCGCCTGCGCCAAGGTAGTAGTTGAAAATGCCGCTGTTGTCCAGTGAGCTGTTCAGGCTCACGCCAGCGCCTACATCGTAGGTATTTATGCTCTTGAACGGCAGCAGCTGACCAGTTGGGTTGCCGGGGAGATAAGATCCGTCTATCCACTGGGAACTTGTGGTCATCTTGCTCTGGTCTATAGAGCGGTTAAGATAGCCGCCGGTAAGGCCGACAGATAAATAAGAATTGTGCTGATCTTCCAGCGCCTTGTTGTAGCTCACAGCAGGATAAACCTGTATGCTGGTAAAATCGATGCTCCCCGCTTTGTCGTAAGTGGTTACCAGGCCGAAACTGATATAGTCACCTATCTCCCGGTTTACGAGAACGCGTGTCTCGCCCGAGATCATGGTAGTACTATATGGTGTTGAAACGGAGCTCCACTGGCTGCGGTAATCAATGCCAACTTTGTAGTCACCACTGAAAATGCCTGTGAGTGCCGGATTGCGCAGTATCGCATTTTCGTAGAACTGCGAAAAATGGATATCCTGTGCATGGCTGCTAGCGCCCATGCCAAGCAATGCACTTACTGATAAACCGATTAAAAAACGCTTCATTTTTATCTGTTTTTAATTTTTTTAAAAATCTTATCGTACTATAGAAACATCTCCCTTGAAACTAAATGGCTGCTGTCCTATTTCACAGATCACCTCGGCTACATACATGAACACGTCAGGCGACAGCACCATTCCTTTATAAGTACCGTCCCATCCCGCACCCGGATCATTTGGCTGCGAATTGAGCGACTGGAACACCAGTTCACCCCAACGGTTGTAAACGCTAAGCCTTACAATAGAGCTAACTCCATGTGCGTTAATGAAGAAACGGTCATTTACACCATCTCCATCAGGAGTGAAGGTGTTTGGAATAAATACCTGGCTGCCATCGCAGAACAGGCTTATGGTAATATCTGCGCTCGAAGAACAGCCATAGTTGGATGTTGCGGTAAATGTATAAGTAGTCGTTACAGTTGGCGTAGCAATAGGCGCAAAACACCTGTCGCAGGATAGGCCATCGGCTGGTGTCCAGATGTAGTCACTAACCAGCACCTCATTGGCTATAGATGCGGTTAACTGTACCTGAGTACCTGCGGATACATTGGTGCCACTTGCGGTAATTATTATTGTAGGCTGTGGTTCCACGTACACCGTTACATTCTCTACCCTTGTGAAGCAGAAGTTTTCCTTTATCGTCACACTGTATTGTGTGGTGGTATCAGGAGTAGCTATCGGGGTCGGGCTGTTAGGATCACTTAATTTGGTAGTAGGCGTCCATGAGTAAAACTCAGGGTGCGAACCGTCGCCGGCAGTGCTGGTAGCTATCAGCTGCACGCTCTGGCCAAGACATATAATGGTATCGTTGCTGATAGTGATCTGGGTGGTGTCAAGCACTGACACAGGTACCAGGATCGAATCGCGGCAACCAAATGAAGTGGTGCCTATCACATTATAAACCAGGTTTTGTGTATCAGATGCTATAACTATTGCACAGGTATCACAATTCAGGAACGCATTCGGGAACCAGGTATAAGTAGCGGCTCCGGATGCTGTAAGCTGTGTTGTTGACCCCTGGCAAACGATAGCAGGATTTGGATTTACCGAGAGAATTGGCAGCGGGTTTACTGATACAGTGAAAGATGCTGAATACTTACAATTCGCTGTATCTATCGCAACTGCTGTATAAGTAGTGGTATTTACGATGCGTGCTATTGTAGTATCACATATCGTACAGCTGAGGCCTGTTGTTACAGGCGTCCAGTTAAAGAGGCTGCCGGTATAACCCGAAGCTATCAGCGTGTCTGCATCGCCGGCACATATACTGTGTCTGCCGGTAATTTCGATGTGGAGCAACATGCTGTCAACGTGAACCGTAACGGTAGTATCGCTGCTGCAGCCATATTGCGTGGTACCTATCACCGTATAGGTTGTAGTGACTGTAGGTGATGCGACCACCGGGTTGCCAGCAGTGGAAGACAGTGCGGTTGGTGGCGCCCATACGTAAGTGCCAGCACTGCCTCCGGGCGTTGATGCACCCGATGCGGTAAGGATCACTGATCCGCCAATACATATCTGTGCATTTGGCAAAGCCACCACAGTAATAACCGGTATCGGGTCTACCGTGAACAATGTATAGACATTACAGCCGGTGACAGGGTACGTATAGAATATAGTATCTGTGCCGGGAGAGAAACCGGTAACCAGGCCGGTATCGTTCACTGTATCAATAACAATATTGCTGCTGCTCCATATACCGCCGGCCGAAGTATCGTTCAGCGCTACAGAGAAACCGTTACAAACCCTGTCAATTCCGTAGATCGGCGTTGGTATCGGATTTACAGTAACCGGCTTGGTTGCCGTACATCCGTGATTGCTGGTGTAGGTTACCAGTACCGTTCCCGAGTGGACGCCCACAAGGATGCCGGTGACTGAGTTGATATTTGCTGTATCCACCAGGTTAACACTCCAGGTGCCACCAACACTAGAATCGCTAAGCGTGATAAAGCTGTTGACACACACCACCGATGGGCCGGTAATGGCCGGAGGGAGCGGGAAAACAGTAACACTGTCTGTTATGAAACAACCGGTAGGCATTGTATAGGTGATCACAGTACCTCCTGCGGACTCACCGATGATCCATGCCGTACTGTCGCTTAATCCGTATGGGCTGATAGAACCAATGCCGGGATTAAGGCTTGTCCATGAACCGCCATGGTTTGCATCAGACAGCATTACCGAATCATGCAGGCATACCGTGTTTCGCCCGGTAATAATATCTGGTATCGGGTTAACAGTTACTACCGTAGTAGCGATACAGCCGGTGTTTGTAAGTGTGTAGGTAATAGTAGATGTGCCTGAATGCAAGCCGGTCACAAAGCCGGTTGTGTCTATTACGCTTGCAGTGTCTATCAGGCTGCTCGTCCAGGTACCGCCGGGGGTAATGTCACTCAATGTGATCGAGTAACCAACGCAGATCGGAGTGTTGCCGGTGATAGGTGCAGGTAATGGATTAACCGTGATCACCTGTGTGATGATACAGCCGGTAGGCAGAGTGTAGGTAATGGTAGCCGTACCAAGTACATTACCGCAAACAACGCCTGTTGCAGAGCCTATAGGCGCTACAACAACATTGCTGCTGCTCCAGGTACCACCGGGGTTTGCATCAGCCAGGGTATTACATGTGCCGAAGCAAACGCTGAAGTTGCCAGTAATAGGCAGTGGTGTCGGGTTAACCGTAAATGTAGTGGTAACAAAACAACCGGTGCTGAACAGGCTGTAGGTATCGGTAACAACACCTGCGCTAACACCGAGTGCAAGGCCTGTACCTAAACCGATGGTTTCAATTGCCGTATTGCTGCTTGTCCATGTACCGCCCGGGGTGGCATCCGTCAATTGGGTAGTAAGCCCAACGCAAACGCTGTCTGCTCCAAGGATCGGAGTTGGTAAAGGATCAACAGTTACTGCAACGGTAACGAGACAGCCGGTGGTGGTTAAGTCGTAAGTAATAATTGTCGTACCCAGCGTGAGGCCCGACACACAACCTGCTGCGCTGATGCTGCCAACAGCTGGGTTGCTGCTCGCCCATGTGCCACCCGGTGTGCCGTCGGTATAACATACCGTAGTGCCTATACAAACATTAGGATTGCCGCTGATCGGGTTAGGTAATGGATTAACCGTTACTATCGCAGTAATGATACACCCGGTGCCCAACGTATAGGTAACAGTTGCAGTTCCTCCGGCAACACCGGTAACCACGCCAAACGGATCAACAGTAGCAATTGTTGTTGGACTGATGCTCCAGGTTCCGCCCGGTGTTATATCGCTGAGATCAGTTGTTGACCCCTGGCATACAACCAGGTTGCCTGTTATTGAGGCTGGTAATGGATTCACCGTGACCACTACTGTAGTGATACAGCTTGTGGGCAGTGTATAAGTAATAGTTGCAGTGCTCGAGGTTGTACTACCTGAGAGAACCCCGGTAACTACCCCTGCTGCACTTACCGTAGCAACAGCAGTATTGCTGCTGCTCCAGGTGCCAAGCGGTGTAAGGTCGGTCAGGGTTATAGTGAGGCCTTGGCATACAACCGGTGTGCCAAGTATTGCAGATGGCAATGGGTTCACAGTAACCACAACGGTAGCGATACAGCCCAGTGGTGAGGTAGCTGTGATAGTAGTGGTGCCGGCTGCGTTGCCGGTAACTACGCCCGTAGCTGAGTTAATACTGGCAACCGATGGTGTGCTGCTGGTCCAGGTTACACCGGCAGTAGCGTCAGTGAGTGCGGTGGTCAAGCCCACACAAACTGAATCAGCGCCCTGTATTGCATTGGTAACATTAACAGTTACAATAGCAGTTATAATGCAGCCGCTGGGCAGTGTGTTGATCACGGTCGCGGTACCAGCGTCTATACCGGTCACCGTACCACTTGGATTGATCACCGCAATAGTGGTAGGAGTAATGCTCCAGGTACCACCAAGGGTTGAATCGCTCAGGTGTGTGGTAAGGCCAAGGCAAACGTTGAGGTTGCCAAGGATCGGTGTAGCAGGGTTAACGATCACGGTATGTATAGCTACACAGCCGGGGCCGTAAGAATAGCTGATGATAGCTGTGCCTGAATGATGGCCGATAACCTCGCCTGTAGTGGACACTGTAGCAGTAGAATCAAAGCTGCTCGTCCATGTACCACCCGGAGTTGCATCAGTAAGGGCAATTGAATCGCCCTGGCAAACGCTTGATGGGCCGGTGATAGGGGAGAGTGCAGCAACCGTTACAATAATGGTAGCGGTACAACCTGAAGATAAAGTGTAAGATATTATTGCTGTGCCTGGAGCCACGCCGGTTACAATACCAGTTATAGAGTTAACTGTCGCAACACCGGTATTGCTGCTGTTCCAGATGCCGCCAAGAAGCGAATCTGTAAATACAGTGCTGGTGCCTACGCAAAGCTCAGTGGTGCCGTGAATAGCTGCAAGTGAGTTTACAGTAACTATAAGCGTAGTGGTACAGCCGGTAGGCAATACGTAAGATATAGTGGATGTACCCACAGTGTTGGCGGTAACATTGCCAAACGCGTCAACAGTTACATTAGTATTGCTGCTGCTCCAAACGCCGCCGGTAACCAGATCGCTAACAGTAGTCACCTGGCTCTGGCAAAGGTTGGTAGCGCCCGTTATTGGAGCTAATGGGTTAACAGTTACAACGGCAGTGATGGTACAACCTGTACCTAGCGTATAAGTGATGATCGAAGTGCCGGCGATATTACCAGTGATTATACCCGAAGAAGAGCCAATGGTTATGTTACCGTTGTTGCTGGTCCAGGTACCGCCCGCAGTACCGTCAGACACTGATGTGGTTTGGCCAACACATACAGAGAGCGTGCCGCTGATATTAGTTGGTAAAGCGTAAACGGTTACGATAATGGTAGAAGTACAGCCTGAAGGCATAACGTAAGAAATGGTAGCCGTACCCTGAGTAACACCGGTCACAACACCTGTTGTTGAACCGACGGTTGCAACACCCGTGGCATTGCTGCTCCATGTGCCGCCTGGCGTAGCATCGGTAAGATTAGTTGTAAGGCCTACGCAAAGAGAAGGTGTACCTGTAATTGGTGACAGTGGGTTAACTGTGATTATCGTTGTTGTGATACAGCCGGTCGAAAGTGTATAAGTAATAATAGTAGTGCCCGCTGCTAAGCCGGTTACACAACCTGTGCCTGAGTTAACAATTGCAACTGCACTGCTGCTGCTCCATGTGCCACCTGCCGTAGCATCGGTAAGGCATATGGTCTGGCCTACGCAAACGCTGCCCGCACCTAGAATTGCAGTTGGGTTTGGATTCACCGTAACCACCACTGTATTGAGACAGCCGGTGAGCAATGTATAAGTGATAGTAGCTGTGCCGCCGGCAACGCCTACGCCGGTAACTACGCCAGAGGAAGAACCAACTGTAGCAACAGCAGTGTTGCTGCTGGTCCATACACCGCCGCCGGTAGCATCAGTGAGGGTCGTGGTAAGGCCCACACAAACGGTAAGTGTTCCATTTATTGGTAGCGGGTTTGGATTGATGGTTATGATAGTATCAACATAACAACCGCTTGCCAGTGTATAAGTTACCATTGTAGTGCCGGGAGCAATACCGGTAACAATACCTGATATAGAGCCAACGGTAGCGATAGAACCATTACCGGTGCTCCATGTGCCGCCGTTTGTGAGGTCGCTGAGTGTGGTAGAGAGCCCCTGGCAAATAACGAGGTTGCCGTTGATCGCTGTAGGCAATGGATTGATGGTAATGGTATAATAAACCGCGCAGCCTGTTGGCAGTGTATAAGTCACTGTGCCTGTGCCAGGAACCTCTCCGGTGATGACCCCGGTAACTGATATTACAGGGTTAAAGCTGCTCCAGGTACCGCCTGCCGTAGCCTCGCTGAGCTGTGCAGTGCCGCCATAAGCGCACACCTGGTTAGGACCGGTGATAGGCGATGGTAGCGGATTAACAGTAACGGTTATCACGGCTACGCAGCCCGTAGGAAGGGTATAAGTAATGTTTGAAGTACCAACGGTTCCTGCAGATGTGACGTTTCCAAGAGGGTCAACTGTAGCTACAGCAAGGTTGCTGCTGCTCCATGTGCCGCCAGCGACAGCATCAGTTAACGTAGTAGTGCCGCCGAGGCAAATGCTTGGATTTCCGGTAAGTGGTAAAACCGTATTTACAGTAACGATGGCTGTTGCGCTGCAGCCGGTAGGTACAGTATAAGTAATAACTGCTGTGCCAGATGCAACACCGCAAACCAGTCCTGTGGTGGAACCTATGGTAGCGATCGTCGTATTGCTGCTGCTCCACACACCGCCTATAGTAGTGTCGCTAAGAGAAGTGCACAAACCGGGGCATAAAGAAAGTGTTCCCAAAACAGGTGACATTGGGTTTACAATAACTGAGTAGATAACCCAGCAGCTGGCGCCGTAGGTGTAGGTGATAATAACAGCGCCGGCAGAAACGCCCGTAACAATACCGGTCAAAGGATCAATAGAGCCAACAGCAGGATTGCTGCTGCTCCATACTCCGCCTGCAGTGCTCTCGTTCAGTGTGATCTGGGAACCCATGCAAACGCTGGTGGGGCCGGTAATGGCCGACAATGAATTAACAGTAATAGTTGTAGTTGCCACACATCCGCTCGGAGTGGTATTCGTGATCGTAACCACACCAGTGCCCGGTCCGCCCGTTACAATGCCGGTAAGTGAACCAACGGAAGCAATGCCTGTATTGCTGCTTGTCCAGATACCACCTACCGTTGCGTCATTTAATGTCAGCGTATTACCTACGCACAATATTGTGTTGCCACCTGTTATCGGAGACAGTGGATTAACAGTAACTACCACCGTAGCCTCGCAGCCGGTAGGTAATGAATAATAAATAGTAGTGGTATCAACAGACACGCCGGTTACATTTCCTGAGCCATCAACTGTTGCAACACCTGTGTTGATGCTGCCCCATGTACCACCCGCAGTAGCATCTGTGAGGCTGGTTGTCTGTCCGAGACAAACGTTCGGGTTGCCGATGATCCGCGAGAAAGGATAAACAGTAACGATCGTGGTTACAATACAGCTGCTGCCTATCTGGTAAGTGATCACTGCGGTGCCGCCAGTAATGCCGGTAACAATGCCGGTAGCGCCCACCTGCGCCACTGTTGGGGTGCTGCTACTCCAGTTACCGCCTACGGTAGCATCGGTCAGATTTGTAGTTAGGCCGGCGCAAACGCCCGTTATACCTGTAATAGGCAATGGCGACGGGTTTACGGTAACAATAACATTAGCAGAACAGCCTGTGGGCAGGGTATATACTATAGTAGTAGTACCACCGGCAGGGCCGGTTCCGGTAACAACGCCGGAGATCGCATCAACAGAAGCGATACCGGGGTTTACGCTCGACCATGTACCGCCTGCAGCCGCATCGCTGAGAGTAATGCTCTGGCCTACGCAGAACTCCACATTGCCTGTGATAGCAAATAATGAGTTAACAGTAACAACCAATGTTGCTGCGCAACCGGTATTTATTGTATAAGATATGGTCGTTGTGCCGGCAGTGATACCGGTAACATCGCCGGTAACATCTACTGTTCCTACAGCAGGAAAAGTACTGCTCCATATACCGCCACCTGTAATGTCGTTCAGACTGATGGTGTTGCCCATGCAAACTGTGTTTGGCCCTGTAATAGCTGCTGGCAGCGGGTTAACAGTAACCACCACGGTAGTAAAGCAGCCCGAAGGAATAGTATAAGTTATTGTCGATGTGCCGTTGCTTACACCTGTGACGTTGCCCGAAGCATCAACTGTGGCAACAGCGCCTGTGCTGCTGCTCCACGAGCCACCCGATGTGACGTCGGTAAGAGAGGTAATCGATCCCTGGCAAACAACAAGGGTGCCGGTTATTGTATTAGGTACCGGGAAGACAGTTACTAATGTATCAGCGGTACAGCCTGTGGGTAGTGTATAGATGATCTCTGTAGAGCCGGTTGCTATACCGGTAACAACGCCTGTGCTTGAGCCTACGGTGCCTACCGCAGCGGTAACACTGCTCCAGGTACCGCCCGGCGATACATCGCTAAGTGCTGTTGTAAAGCCAACACAAACAGTATTGTTGCCCGTGATAGGCGCTGGCAGCGGGTTAACCGTTACGTTGCTGATGGTCATACAACCCGTAGGGAGTGTATAAGTTACAGTTCCAAGGCCGGTAGCGTAGCCCGTCGCGCAGCCGCTAGGTGCTATCACAACCAGTGTACTGCTCCATACACCGCCTGCAGTTGCATCAGTAAGGCAGGTGACGCCGCCATCTTCGCATACACTCAGCGTGCCGGAAATTGTCGCCGGAAGCGGGTTTACAGTAACTACAACAGTTGCCGCGCAGCCCGAAGGAAGAGAATAGGAAATAATGGTAGTGCCTGCAGAGAGCCCGGTTACATTACCGAACGGATCAATAGAAGCTATACCTGGGTTGGAACTGCTCCATCCGCCACCGGGTGTAGCATCTGTCAGGGTAATGCCTAAGCCAACGCATACTGAAGTAGGGCCGGTGATCGGTGCTACTGGGTTCACTGCTATGACAGTAGTGGCCGTGCAGCCGGTAGGTAATGTATAAGTAATAGTAGTAGTGCCGTTAGATATGCCGGTAACAACACCGGTAGATGGATCAATGATAGCTACTGTAGGTGTGCTGCTGGTCCATGTGCCACCGGTGGGCAGGTCATTAAGCGTGATCGTAGCGCCAACACAAACACTCGTTGGGCCGCCGATAGCTGAAGGTAATGGATCTACTGTAAGAGAGGCAGTGGCAACGCAGCCAAAAGGAAGCGTGTAAATAATATTAAAGTTGCCAAGAGTAAGGCCGGTAACAACACCGGTAACCGGATCAACAGAGCCGATAGCCGGGTTGCTGCTGCTCCATACACCACCGGTTGCAGCGTCGGTTAAGGTAGTTGTGCCGCCAAGGCAAACGTTGAAGTTACCATTGATAGGCCCGTAAGGATTTACAGTAACAACGACTGTTGCTATGCAGCCGGTAGGTAATGTGTATGTGATCGTTGCAGTACCACCAAGTGCGCCGGAGACATTTCCGGCACCGGCTGTAACCGGAGCAATAGATGGATTGCTGCTGGTCCAGGTGCCGCCTGGTGTTGCATCTGTAAGTATGGTAGTAGAGCCCTGGCATAAAGTGTCTGTACCTAAAATAGGCGTTGGCAGCGGGTTAACAGTAAGATTAGTAGTTATAAGACAACCTGTCGGCAGTGTGTACGTGATGGTTGCATTGCCTACGCTCGAACCCGTCACGCAGCCGGTAGCACTCACTGAGGCTACAGCGCTGTTGCTGCTGCTCCATGTGCCGCCTGCATCGGTATCCGTTAAGCAATTGATGAGGCCGATACAAATGTTTGTATTGCCCGTAATGCCTGCTGGCAGCGGATTTACAGTGATGACCGTAGTGGTGTTGCAGCTAAGCGGAGAGGTGGCAGTAATGATAGTAGTGCCGCCAGAAATACCTGTAACAAGGCCGGTTGAAGGATCTATTGTTGCAACCCCTGTGTTGCTGCTTGTCCAGGTAATACCTGCCGTAGCATCAGTTAAAGTAATAGTGCTTCCCTGGCAAACAACCGAAGGGCCATTGATATTAGCGGTGGTATTAACGGTAACAACGGAAATAGATGAGCAGCCTGCGAGTGTATAGATTATAGTAGCAGTACCTCCCGAAATACCTGTAACACAACCTGTAGCCGCTACAGTAGCAACGGTAGCATCATCGCTGTTCCATGTGCCGCCTGAAGAAGCATCTGTTAAACATTGAATCGTGCCTACGCAAATGTTCGTCACGCCTGTAATAGCCGCTGGTCTTGGGTTTACGGTAATGCCGATAACATTGGACGTAGCTGTAGTTGTGCCAACGGTACAGTCACCTACAATGCCTGTAAGCACCACCTGGTAGTAGCTATTTGCAAACAAACCTGGAGTTGTGTATGTAGCAGACACGGGGCCAGCCGACGATATAGTGCCTGGCGCACCCACGTTCGACCAGCCGCCAACACCTGTTGCAGACGACTGCCACTGGTAGTTTGCGCTCCACGAGGCCACAGCTGTGCCACCCGGGATGTCCGTGAGGGTGAATCGCACCGAATCTCCCGAGCAAATAGACGTTGCCGAAGCGGTAAGATTAGCCCCGTTCACACACAGTTGTGCAAATGTTTCTCTGCTGGAAAACAAAGACGCGAGAAAAAAGATTCCTGCCAGAACTTTCATTTTGGAGGAACTGTTTTTGACAGAATAGGATCTTAAATTCGGAAATTGAGATCGTAAAAAATTAGTCATACTACCGGTTTTAAAATTTTAATTTTTTGGCACTTAAACTTGTTTCAAAACTTAATTTTATTCCTCGCTGTTTTGTAAAAAAACGGCAACCTTATTAGTTAATATATACGCAATACTATAAAAAAGTTTTCCACGACCCGTGAGTCGTGAGATATATCACCCATTTTAGTGGGAGTAAACATACTAAAAAATGCTTTGCTAACCGAAAGTTACTCTAATTTATTTCAAAAAAAATGCCAAACACATATCTTGCAATATATAATTTGCCTGTTGGTTAATAAAATATTGTTTTTGTAGTATGCGTTATATCTAAGAAATTATTTCAGTTTTCTGTAAAAGAGGAATTTGAAGATGCCCAAGTCAACTCAACAATTGCAATATATATATCATGTTTGAAGTTTGTTCGGCATAAAACATGTGATTTTATCTTACTTGATGATCGCCGATTCAAAAGGGATTGGATCGAAAAATTCCGGTGGACATGGAAAAAATAAAAATCAATTCATATCATCGCATATGTTTTAATATAAATGCGACTTCGTATACAATAAAAAATACTTCTACTATAAACTCCCCAACATAGTTTGCGCTTACCCCAACTCCTCCAAAAAGATACGATTTACCCCAACTCCTCTGGAAAAGGGGGCTATACCCCAACTCTACAGGATATTTTGTGCCTGCCCCAATTTTTTCGTGAAAATAAAAGGAGGTCTTATTCTTGCATTGTGAAAGCATTACAAACCTCTAAAACAAACTAAAATGAAAAAGAAAGATTATTCATTGAGCGGCTATGTGTTTTTGTCGATTCCTTTGGCTTTTTTTGCGGGTGTCATCTACCTGATCATTTACATCCTCTAAGGTAATATTCTTTAACTCCGTATTCCATTCTCCACTGATTTTTTAAGCTGGCTATATAATATCAATTGATTATTATACGCTATGTAATATAGTGTCTAGTAATTGAATAACAATCTAATAAGCATATAAAATACGTATATGATAATAGGTATTTGCCTTTTACGCCTAATTTACAAAAAATGCAGGTTGTTTTATATTTAACCGGATAGGACGCTACTATGGTTGTTAACTATCTAATAACAATAATTAACCCCGTTTAAAGACCTATATCCGTTAATTTTACTATTCCAAAAAATATTAAGTATTCTATTGCCTGATAAGTGGCTACCGCTTTGAATAATGATAATAGAGTAATTGATGCTGGTATTTTTAGCAGTATTATATACCTCCTTATATACATTCTGTAAACTTTAAAATACGGGAAAAACACCCCCCTGGCCTTGGTTTTCAATAACTAAGTTTACAAACACAATATGGTTTGGCAAAAACCAATCAGCTTGATCCATCATAGCGTGGTTTATGCTGATTTTTGCAATCTAAGATAGCTGCAAAAATGCAGTATTAAATGAATTTTCTGAAATAATTTTATTTATTGATTATGTATCTTATTGACTTGTAAATACAAAATTTGAAAGAGAGGTTTTATTAATTTTATTACCCAAAACAACAAAGTTTTTATAAAAATAGTAACTTTGTATTAACATTTTAAGTTAAAATATAGTTAACGTAGTTTATAAATATGCGAGTATATTTTTTGTGTTAAATCACATATCGTTAGTAAAATATCTCCAATGAGATATTTTCATTAAAGTAAATTTGTGCAAAACGTTCATTTTTAAAACATTTTAATAACAAAGTAAATTGTTCCTGACTTTCGGAAAATCAAAATTATTTTTTTGAAAGCAGTGAAACCACCCCTGGAAGATAAAGTCGCAATTAATTGAATTGGTGTATTGTTCTTAATGATCTTGTTATTTGCAGAGAAATAACCACATTTTTTCAGATAGTATAATGTACCTGTAAACTTAACTACGTGGAATATTTTCAGACAGGTTAAAACTGCCATATATGATGAAATACTACTCATTTATTACTGGCCGCAACACGGCTTCTGACATAACGAAAAAAAATACTAACCGAATTCATGCTGAACGCCACCGGCATTTGCACCGGTCTGCCCAAATCCTTATTGCCATACTGGCGCTATGGGCAGGCATTGGAAACAATGCTTTCGCAACGGCGTGGCGAACTAACAGCAATGCGAATATTAATACGCTGGCAAGCTGGACGGACGTTGCAACAGGAGCGTTGACACCCGGAAGCTTTACTGCTCCCGGCGACACCTGGACCATTCAGAATACAATGACCCAGGGTGCGCTATGGACTGTGACGGGAGATGTTACGCTCTCATCAGGGAGTTGGGCAGCAGGAGCCAATGCAGTAAATTTTGGCGGCAGTTTCACCAACAATGTAAGCGCAGCCGCATTCACTTCTACGGGAATTACAACATTTAATGGAATTGTACCGCAAACGATCAGTGGCAGTGCTGCTACAACTTTTAGTGCACTGACGATCAATAATTCGACCGGTGTGTCATTATCAGGAACAGGCTGTACTGTGACGGGAAACCTAACTCTTGCAGCGGGTACATTCTCCGATGGAGGCAATGTAATAATACTGCAGGGGATCATAGCAGGCACAGGGACACACAGCAGCAGCGCAGGTGGCAAGATCAGCATGACCGGCGTTGCGAAAAGCATATCTGCGGCAACGTTGGGCAACCTTGAGTTCAACGCAGGTGCTGCGAGCGCATTTACATTAACTGGCAATCCTACTATAAACGGCAACCTTACCTTTACCGGAGCTAGTAATACATGGACGATCGGGGCCTTTACGGTAACGCTGAAAGGCACAGTAGCCGGTATGTCGGCTACACAGTATTTTACAGGTGGGGCTACCTCTAATTTGACGGTCAATTCCACAAGCGATCTTGGTACATTGTTCTTTAACCAGACAACTCCCGGCACTACCAACAAGATGGCAACGTTCACAGTAAACAGTGCCGGCCATACGGTTACTTTAGGTAACGCCTGCAGCGTAGCGACCACATTGGCGCTTACGGCTGGAACATTGAATGATGGTGGCAATGTGATCACTTGCATTGGAAATGTTACTGGTGCAGGAACTCATGTAAGTGGTGCCGGTGGTAAAATAAGCATGACCGGGGCACTGGTAAGTATTGCAAATGGCGCAATAACTTTTGGTAATCTGGAGCTGAATCATGCCGGAGGCACAACATTTTCCATGACCGGCAGCCCAACAATAACTGGTGCGCTTACCTTCACCGGTGCTGCCAATACGCTGAATGTCGGAGCATTTACCCTTACCCTAAACGGGACTGTATCGGGGATGACTGCAGCAAAATATATAACTGGCGGGCCTACCACTAACTTAACTATCGGATCAAGCGGGGCGCTGGGTACATTATTTTTCGATCAAACTACAGTTGGCAGTTCTAATCAGATCGCTACTTTCCTGGTGACAGGGGGCGGCTCTGCTACTGTTGGCAACAATGCCGTATGCCAGACAGCCTTGACATTAACATCGGGTAAACTGATCGTGGGTGCTGCTGCAACACTAACCATTAATGGCACGTTTACCGGCAATGCAACCAATTGTATTACCGGCGGTGCAACTTCAAATATAACGACCGGCGGATCAAACACGTATTATTTTGACCAAACCACCCCCGGCAACACAAATAATTTTGCAACATTTATTGCCAGTGCTGGTACCAGTACACTCGCCACAAATCTGAGTGTTGGTACAACGCTTAATCTTACGGGAACACTTGTTGATGGAGGCAATGTGATCACCTGTGCCGGAAATATCACAGGTGGGGGTACGCATACAAGCAGTACGGGCGGTAAGATCAGCATGACAGGTGCAGCAAAGAGCATATCTAATGCCGCAGCAACACTGGGCAACCTCGAATTAAACCATGCAACGGCAACCGCGTTCACAATGGCCGGCAGCCCAGTGATCACGGGCGCACTTACCTTTACCGGGACAGGCAACACGCTGACCATCGGTGCCTTTACATTAAACCTCAAAGGTACTGTGGCAGGTATGTCTGCAACTCAGTATTTAACCGGTAGTGCTACTTCCAATCTGAACATAAATTCTGCGAACGATCTGGCGACAATATTTTTTAATCAGACAACGCCGGGAACTACTAATAATGTTGCAACGTTCACAATGAACAGTACAGGTCACTCCGCAACGCTGGGCAGTGCATGTGCTGTAGGAACAACTTTGGCATTGGCAGCAGGTACGCTTGCTGACGGCGGTAATGTGATCACCTGTGCGGGCAATATTACGGGTGCAGGCACACATACAAGTTTGACTGGCGGCAAGATCAGTATGACCGGAGCGGCAAAGAGCATTTCCAATGCTGCGGCAACTCTGGGCAACCTCGAACTGAACCATGCAACAGCAAGTGCTTTTACGATGGCAGGAAGCCCCACTATTACAGGTGCGCTCACTATTACGGGAACTGCAAATACATTGACGATCGGCGCTTTTACGCTTACGTTAGACGGAACGGTATCCGGAATGTCCGCCACCCAATTTTTAACCGGTGGTGCTACATCTAATTTAACGATTGGCTCGGCTGGTGCGTTAGGCACGGTGTTTTTTGGAGCCGGCGGAGCATCTAATATCAAGAATTTTATTGTAAACGGCGGTGGTTCGGTTACATTAGGGAACAGCATGACAAGTGTTACCTTAATGGACCTGACACAGGTATCAGGTGGAAAAGTGGCGATCGGGGCGGGAGCAACTTTAACGATCAGCGGCACCTTCACTGGCAACACATCTGATTGCATTATTGGAGGAGCTACATCCAATTTAACTACTGGTGGATCGAACACTTATTATTTCGACCAGACAACGCCGGGTACTTCAAACAATATCGCAACATTTATCGCGAGTGCCGGTACAAGTACATTGGGCAGTAACCTTAGTGTTGGCACTGCACTTACGCTCAACGGCACACTTGCTGATGGCGGCTTTGTAATTTCGTGTGCGGGCAATATTACAGGTGTTGGCACACATACCAGTTCTGCCGGTGGCAAGATCAGTATGACGGGTGTTGCCAAAAGTATTTCAGGTGCAAACCTTGGCAACCTGGACTTCAACTGCGCATCTGCAAGTGCCTTCACATTAACGGCCGGTCCTACAGTGAATGGCAATATGTCATTTACTGGGGCAAACAATACTTTGACGATTGGGGCCTTCACCCTCACCCTGAAGGGCACTGTATCGGGCATGTCTGCAACTCAGTATCTTACCGGTAATGGAGTAAGTTCTAATTTAACGATCAACTCCACAAGTGACCTCGGTACATTATTTTTTAATCCCACTACTCCGGGCACTACCGATAACATTTCTACTTTGACAATGAATAGTGCCGGTCACTCGGCTACATTGGGTAATAATTGCAGCATTGCAACTTTCCTAACTCTTACAGCGGGTACGTTTAATGATGGTGGTCATATCATTACTAACTCCGGAAATATAGGCGGTGCCGGTACCCATGTTAGCGGAGCGGGTGGAAAGATAAGCATGATAGGTGGTGCAAAAAGCATATCAAATGCAGCGGCAACATTAGGTAATGTTGAATTTAACCATACCGGCGCCACGGCATTTATCATGGCTGGAAGCCCAACCATCACCGGTGCGCTGACATTTACAGGCGCTGCCAATACACTGACACTTGGTGCATTTACCCTGACACTGAATGGCACTGTATCTGGTATGTCAACGACCCAATTTTTTACAGGGAGCGCAGCATCTAATTTGACGATCGGCGCTACTGGCGCGCTCGGAACCATATTCTTTAGTCAGGGAGCGCCAGGTACAAGTAACAAGATAGTCACCTTTTTAATGAATGGCGGCGGATCGGCAACTCTTGGCAGCAACATGGTGTCGCAGACGGCTTTAACGCTTACATCCGGTAAATTGGCGGTGGGCGCGGGCAATACGTTGACTGTGAATGGAACATTCACAGGTGACGCTTCCGATTACCTCACGGGCAGCGCAACATCCAACCTGATCACCGGCACATCCAGCACTTATTATTTCGACCAGACAACACCAGGCACATCAAATAATTTCGCAGCATTTACTGCCAGCGCAGGCACTACCACCCTTGGCAATAATCTCAGTGTAGGTACTACGCTCACGCTTACAGGCACCGTTGCAGATGCCGGAAATGTGCTCACTTGTGCAGGTAACATAACCGGTGCAGGTATCCATACCAGCAGCGGCAGCGGTAAGATCAGCATGACGGGTGTGGCTAAAAGTATTTCAGGTGCAAATCTCGGTAACTTCGAATTTAACGCTGCTTCGGCAAGTGCGTTTACCCTCACGGGGAGCCCTACTGTAAATGGAGCGCTGACATTCACAGGAGCTAATAATACATGGACGCTTGGGGCAAATCTATTGACGCTGAAAGGCACTGTTTCCGGCATGTCTGCTACACAATATCTTACTGGCAATGGTGTGAGCTCAAATTTGACGATCAACTCAGCAAGCGACCTCGGTACATTATTCTTTAATCCCACCACGCCCGGCACAACCGATAATATTGCGACCTTCACAATGAACAGCGCAGGCTTTTCGGCAACATTAGGCAATAATTGCAGTGTGCTTACAACGTTGGCGCTTACAGCAGGAACGCTGAATGATGGCGGGCATGTGATCACCAACTCAGGTAATATTACCGGATCGGGCACACACGTTAGCGGCGTGGGTGGAAAGATCAGCATGATCGGTGCAGCAAAAAGTATATCAAATAATACGGCGACATTAGGAAACCTTGAGTTGAACCATACTGGTGCAACGGCTTACACAATGGCCAGTAGTCCAATCATTACCGGTGCACTTACCATAACTGCTGCCGCTAATACATTAACCCTCGGTGCCAATACGCTCACCCTGAATGGTACTGTTTCAGGAATGTCTGCTACTAAATATTTAACGGGAAGTGCATCTTCTAATTTAACTATAGGCTCCACAGGGGCGTTGGGCACTTTATTTTTCAATCCCACTACACCCGGCACCACCAACAAGATCGTCACATTTACAATTAGCGGTGGTGGAACGGCTACTTTGGGCAATCCAATAACCGTGGCTACTGCATTAGCGCTTACATCAGGTACACTTGCTGATGGGGCAAACCTGGTTACTTGTGCAGGAAATATCACCGGAACCGGAACAGAATCAGGCACTGGCGGCATCACGATGACGACCTCTGGTGCAACCATCTCCGGTGCAACTATTCAAAAACTTACATTAAATAATGCTGGTGGTTTCGGATTAACGGGCAGCCCCACTATTACGGGAACCCTTACCATTAGCTCAGGCAAGCTGACTTTACTGTCTGATAATATTGTCTTCGGCACTGCGGCTACAGCTGTTGGCGGTGTACTTTCTTCCTCTAATATGATTGTTGCCAATGGCAGCGGACAGGTTATCAAAAATTACTCGTCAAACGGCGCCTATACTTTCCCCATTGGTGATGCCTCAAACTATACCCCGGTTACCCTCAATGTTACTGGTAGCTATTCAGGCGCAAGCATGGGTGTAAATCTAAATCCAACGAAGCCTTCGCAGAATGCAAATACTACCAACTATATCAACCGTTTCTGGACAGTAACACCATCGGGCATTTCATCGCTTTCCTATACCGCAGTTGCAACTTATATAGTAGCCGATATACAAGCAGGAAGCACAGAAACCAATATTGCGATGGGTGCATATCCCGGCTCATTACCGTGGATAAAATTTGGTACCGAGAGCGCACATGTGCTCACCTCAGGCGCGGTTACGGCAACCGGTGCAACAATATTTACAGGTATCAACAATGTGGCCGGACCTTTCCCCACAGTATCTGCAAATACAACAATATGCAACGGTGGGAATACGTCACTTTCCGCCTCTGGTACCTCAGGTGATGCAACGCTTACCTATACATGGTCTCCCGCAGCCGGTTTGTCTGCGACTACGGGTACATCGGTAACGGCATCGCCAACGGTAACAACAACATATACCTTAACTGTTACAGATGGTAACGGGGAGACAGCAACTGCTACTACTAGAGTTTCTGTGAACCCGGTGCCTTCATCCACTGGCGCTACGAATACAAGCCCTGTATGCGCAGGCGCAACAGCAACACTTAGTGATCACTCCAGCAATGCAACAGCATGGTCATGGACCGGCCCAGGCAGTTATAGTTCCACGGTGCAAAGCCCAGTTATAACACCAACTGTTACCGGCGTTTATTCACTGGTGGTGAGTAGCTCAGGCAGCGGCTGTAATCCTGCAACAGTATATACTACTTCTGTTACGGTAAACCCGGCACCAACATCTACGGGTGCTACCAACACCAGCCCTATATGTGCGGGTGGCAGCGTGGCGCTGAATGATAATTCAAGCAATGCCACAGCATGGTCGTGGACCGGCCCGGGTGGATACACTTCTTCTGTACAATCACCCACCCTCACGCCAACAGTAACAGGAGTATATTCACTTGTAGTGAGCAGTACCGGCGCAGGTTGTAATCCCGGCACTGTTTATACAACAACAGTAACGGTTAATAGTGTACCTACTTCTACAGGAGCCACAAATAACAGCCCAATATGCGTCGGCGGAACAGTAACATTCAATGACCATTCCAGCAATGCCTCAGCCTGGTCGTGGACCGGACCTGGTGGTTTCACTTCATCTTTGCAAACCCCGACAGCAACCCCAACTGTAACGGGTGTTTATTCTTTAGTAGTGAGCAGCACAGGAAGCGGTTGCAATCCGGCTACGGTATATACCACTTCGGTAACAGTACATGCAGTGCCAACATCAACCGGGGCAACAAATACCAGCCCGATCTGTGTAGGTGGAACAGCAACGCTAAATGATAACTCCAGCAACACTACCGCATGGTCATGGACCGGCCCGGGCAGCTACAGTTCATCGATTCAAAGTCCTGCAATAACACCTGTTGTCACTGGTACATACTCACTTACTATTAGTAGTACCGGCATAGGGTGTAATCCTGCTACAGTATATACTACATCTGTAACGGTACACACTGTACCAACATCAACTGGCGCAACAAACACCAGTCCGGTCTGCGTAGGGGGGACTGCCACACTAAATGATAATTCCAGTAATGCAACAGCCTGGTCATGGACCGGCCCGGGCAGCTACACTTCGTCAATTCAAAGTCCGGTAATAACGCCAACGGTATCGGGGGTTTATTCTCTTGTTGTAAGCGCTACCGGAAGCGGCTGTAATCCTGCCACAGTATATACAACGGCAGTCACGGTAAATGCTGTGCCAACTTCAACCGGTGCTACTAATACCAGCCCCATATGTTCGGGCAGTGCAGTAACGCTGATCGATAATTCCACTCATGCTACCGCGTGGTCATGGACCGGACCTGCCGGATATAGCTCTTCGCTTCAAAGCCCGGTAATTACACCGACAGTCACAGGGGTTTATTCATTAGTGGTAAGCAGCACAGGAAACGGCTGTAGCCCAGGTACAGTATATACCACTACAGTCACCGTAAGCACAGGCCTTACCCCGGTAACAGGTAATCCGAATGCCTGCGTTGGAACCACCACCACATTGACAGATGCATCTGCCGGTGGTATCTGGACAAGTGTTACCACATCTGTTGCCACAGTAGGCACGGATGGCGTGGTAGCAGGAGTATCTGCGGGTACATCATTAGTATCTTATTCTATAAGTGCATGCGTAGCCACTGTTGTTGTGACTGTTGCACCAGCACCAGCGCCAATATCAGGCGCTACCAATGTATGTGTCGGCTCCACAACAAACCTGACAGACGCCGCCGGGGCAGGTATATGGGCGTGCAGTAATACAGAGATTGCCAATGTTGGTTCATCTACGGGGATAGTTACCGGCGTATCAGGTGGCATCACTACGGTTACCTTCACTACCGGCACAGGCTGCAGCATAACTGCTACTATCCTGAGCAGCCCGGTTGCAGCGCCAATCACGGGCACAGCTGCGCTTTGTATCGGTAGGAATGCTCAGCTAAGTGACATTACGCTGGGTGGTAACTGGACGAGCAGCAATACTTCGGTCGCAGAGGTAAGTTTATACACGGGGTTGGTAACTGGTTTATCTGCTGGTACAACAGTGATAACCTACTCCCTCGAAACCGGCTGTATGAGGACCATGGTGGTAACAGTTGATGCAACGGCTGGCCCCATCACCGGGCCTAATGTAGTGTGCGATGGCTTCACCACTGCTTTAACAGATGCTACAGGCGGTGGCACGTGGGCGAGCAGTGACGTAACGATCGCAACTGTTGGCTCCACTACTGGTGTCGTGGCAAGCGTAGCCGCAGGTACTGCAACTATTACTTATGCTTTATCCAGTGGTTGCATGTCTTCAAGAACGGTAACCATCGACGCACTGCCTGCGACTGTGAATGTTAGCAGCAGTGGAAATTATTGCGTAAGCACTACTATCACGGCAGACAACAGTGGGGATGGTACTATTTATTACCAGGGCACAACTTCCGGCGGTACATCAACAGCTACGCCGGAGACAGCACAGATCATCACCACCTCAGGGACTTATTATTTCAGGGCATTATCTGCTTCAGGTTGCTGGAGCCCGGATGGAAGTGCAGTTATTACCGTCAATTCACTGCCCGCTGCTATTTCGGGTGCTCCTTCAGTTTGTCTGGGATCAACTACAAATTTGACCGATGCAAATGCCGGCGGTACCTGGATCAGCAGCAATACTTCTAAAGCTACTATTGGCTCTTCTTCAGGTATTGTAACTGGCATGGCAGCCGGTACTGCTAACATTACTTATACTGCCCCTACAGGCTGCCAGGCCACAGAGGTATTCACCATTAGTCCCGTTTCTGCAATAAATGGTGCAAACAAGGTTTGCGCAGGGTCAACAACAACTCTGACTAATGCCGTGTCAGGCGGCACCTGGACAAGCAGCGTCACTTCTGTTGCAACCATTGGTTCCGTATCAGGCGTTCTTTCTGGCGGTGCTATAGGCACTTCCAATATTACTTATACAACTTCCGCTGGCTGTATTTCAGCAGCCACAATTACAGTTAATTCTGTTCCATCCGGTATAACCGGTACAGCTACCGTTTGTATCGGACTCACAACTTCTCTCACGGATGCCACAGGCGGTGGTACCTGGAGCAGCAGTGACACGGCAATTGCTACAGTAGGATCAGGCACAGGAACTGTGGCAGGCCTTGCCGCAGGTACGTCAATAATTACCTACTTGGTGTCCACAGGCTGTAGGTCCACTGCTGTTGTCACAGTTATCGCTTTACCTGGCGTTATCAATGGCACTGCAAGTGTGTGCGCAGGGTTGACTACATCATTGAGCGACGCGACAGCGGGTGGCACATGGAGCAGTAGTGATATCACATTGGGAAGTGTAGGTACCACCGGTGTCGTAACGGGTATTGCCTCAGGTACACCAATAATTACATACACATTGGGTACGGGATGTATCAGGACGATCCCCGTTACCGTTAATCCGCTGTCTTCCGTAACCGGTTCTTCGCCGGTATGTGTGAACTCAACAGTAACGCTTGCAGATGCAACTTCGGGCGGTGCCTGGAGCAGCAGTAACAATGCTATTGGAAGCGTTGGGGCTGGTACGGGTATAGTGACCGGTGTAGGTGCGGGCACAGCGACAATTACATATTTATTACCGACTGGCTGTAAATCAACCTCAGTAATAACCGTTAACGCGATACCGGGTGTAATAAACGGCACAGCCTCTGTATGTGTTGGGTTAACAACGTCACTGAGTGATGCCACAGCCGGCGGCACATGGAGCAGCAGCGATGGCACATTGGCTGTTATTGGCACCTCTGGCATCGTAACCGGTGTTGCCGTTGGCAATCCTGTTATTTCATATACACTCGGTACTGGTTGCATGAGAACAGCAACAGTGACCGTTAACACATTGGCTAACATCACAGGTTCCACTCCTGTATGCATAGGTCAGACGATCAGCCTGAACGATGCAGCTTCAGGCGGTGCGTGGACCAGCGGTACAACAAGCGTAGCAACGGTGATAGGTTCCGCGGGTGTTGTTACTGGCGCAGGTGCCGGCACATCAACTATTACATACTTATTATCATCCGGGTGCAAAGCAACAGCCATTGTTACAGTTAATTCATTGCCGGCAGTAATTACCGGTACGGGCAATGTATGCGTTGGCTTTACCTTGGCATTGACTGATGCCACGGCTGGCGGCACATGGAGCAGCAGCGATGGCACACTCGCTACAGTTGGTTCCTCAGGTATCGCTACTGGCGCAGGTGCCGGTATACCGGTCATTACCTACATGCTTGCTACCGGATGCATTAGCGCCACGCCAGTAACCGTTAATCCGGTGCCGACAGCTATCACGGGCACAATGGTAGTATGTGCGGGTTCGTCAACAAGCCTTAGCGATGCTGCCGCCGGTGGCACGTGGAGCAGCAGCACAACTACAGTTGCAACGGTAGACGCTTCGGGCAATGTAACAGCTGTGGCTGGCGGCACCACTACTATCACTTATACGATGGGAGCCGGCTGTTTCTCAACAGCTGTAGTAACCGTTAATGCTATATTGCCTATTACCGGCCAGTTGAGTACGTGTTTAGCGTCCACAACAAGTTTGGGCGATGGCACTTCGGGCGGTACATGGAGTACCAGCAATGGGACAATTGCCTCAATCGGCACTTCTGGTATTGTCACCGGAAATGGCGTAGGTACTGTGACCATCAGCTATACAATAGCTTCTGGTTGTGTGCGAACAGCTGCACTGGCAGTAAATAATACACCTTCCGCTATCCTCGGAACACTGACGGCTTGTGTCGGATATACGACTTCGTTAAGTGATGCAGTTCCTGGTGGCACGTGGAGTGCGAGCAACATATTTGCAGCATCCGTTGGTTCGGCTACCGGTATTGTAACCGGGCAGGGTTCGGGCACATCGGTCATCTCTTATATTTCAGGCCCGGGCTGTTTTGTTACTAAAGTAGTCACAGCTAATTCATTGCCGTCAGGTATAGGCGGGCCTTCCAGCGTCTGCCCGGGATCTACTGTTACACTGGCTGACTTTGCAGCCGGCGGTACATGGAGCAGCAGCAACGGAGATGTCACAATAGACGGCTCAGGACACGTTCTTGGGGTAACTCCGGGTACATGCACCATAAGTTATACGATCACCAGTACGGGTTGTTTTGTTACATACGGCATGACCGTGAAGCCAGCTCCTGTAGCCATTTCCGGCACAGAAACAGTGTGTGTGGCTGCCGTTACCTTCCTCTCTGATGCTACATCAGGCGGGATTTCATGGTCGAGTGATAATACTTCGGTAGCCACAGTAAGCGGCGGCGGCGGTGTGTCCGGTATATCATCTGGTACTGCTGATATTACGTATACCATTAGTAACAACTGTACCGCAGTGGCAGTTGTTACCGTCAATCCGGTTCCGGTTGCTGTAACAAGCAATTCGCCGGTATGTGTTGGCCTGTCCGTGACGCTTAGTGACGGGTCCGCAGGCGGTACATGGATAAGTGGCAACACGGGCATCGCCACTATCGGTTCCACGACAGGTACAGCCGCCGGAGTAGCAGGTGGCACAGTAACGGTCACTTACCAGTTTGGCACAGGATGCAGGGTAACGGCTACAGTGACTGTGAATGCTATAAATGCAATAACCGGCAATGTTCCGGCATGTATCGGAAACACGCTCGTGCTCACTGATGCAAGTACAGGTGGTATCTGGAGCAGCAGCAATACCGGGGTAGCCACAGTTGGTTCCACTGGTATCGTCTCTGGTGTGGGAACAGGTGGTACTGCTACGATCTCTTATGTTATTCCATCGGGCTGTGTGGCTGCTGTGGTGGTCACCTTCAACCAAACTCCATCAGCAATTACCGGTACCAGGACTCTTTGTTTTGGCTTTACCACCGCGTTGACCGATGCTGTTGCCGGCGGTGCGTGGAGCAGCAATTTCGGGTTTATTGCCACTGTCGGCTCGACGGGTATTGTTATAGGAGAAGGGCCAGGTACAGCTACCGTTAGCTATACAACTGGCGCTGGCTGTTATGCAACTGCTTTGGTTACAGTTAATCCGCAACCTTCAGGCATCGGCGGTTCATCGGCTGTATGTTTTGGAAACACTATAACATTAAGTGACTTTACCGCAGGTGGCAGCTGGAGCAGCAGCAACAGCAATATTTCTGTGGATGGCTCTGGCCATGTTGCGGGGTTGGTGGTAGGTGCAAGCGTTGTTACTTACACACTTCCTACAAGCTGCTATGTAACCTTCAATGAACAAGTAAATCCATTGCCTGCAGCGGTTACGGGAACCCTTATAGTTTGTGCAGCGTCTCAAACGTTTGTAAGCGATGCCTCAACACCCGGACTTTCATGGACGAGCAGCAATACCGGGGTAGCAACTGTTATCAATTCAGGCGCTGTGACCGGCGTTGCCGGCGGTACTGCTATACTTACATATACACTTCCAACTGGCTGCATAGCAACGGCTGTTTTAACGGTCAATCCGCTACCAGTTGTTCCTACAGGGAACAGCCCGGTATGTCTTGGTAATACCATTACACTAAGCGATGCAACTGCGGGTGGTGCATGGAGCAGCACCGACAATACAATTGCAACGATAGGCTCCGGAACTGGTGCAGTAACTACTGTTGCTGCGGGAACTTTAGCTATGTTGTATACTATAGGCACCGGCTGTTTTATTTCAGCAACAGTGACGGTCAATCCAATTTATCCGATATCCGGAAACGGCCCGGCTTGCCTGGGTCAGACGCTGCCGCTTTCTGATGCAGCCACCGGCGGCACATGGAGCAGTGCAGATGGTTCTGTGGCTACAATCAACTCTTTATTCGGCACAGTGAGCCCGGTAACTTCCGGTACAACTGCCGTGACGTATTCACTGGCTACTGGTTGCAGCGCTACAGCCGTAGTCACAGTAACGGCAACTATAGCCGGTGTGACCGGTGGTGGAACGACTTGCGCAGGAGTGTTTACGACATTGCCGCTTAGTGATGCTACAGCAGGTGGCGCATGGAGCAGCGGCGATATAACTATTGCCACTGTTGGCAGTACCGGTATTGTTACAGGCGTAGGCAGCGGCACTGTGAATATCACTTATTCAATCGTCGCAGGATGTGTAGCAAGCACTTTGGTTACCATAAATCAGGCGCCTTCATCTATCCACGGTATCAATATTATATGTGCAGGCCTCACAACCTCGCTCAGTGATGATTATCCCGATGGCGTGTGGACAACTAGTGATGGTACTATTGCTGACGTAGGCGATTATACAGGCCTTGTAACAGGTATAGCAGGTGGCACCGCAAATATCTCCTACACGCTCGGTGATGGCTGCTACAATTTGGCAACGGTAACGGTCAACTCGTTGGTGTCGCTTATTTCTGGCGCCACCAGTGTGTGTGCTGGCAGCACAAACCTGCTCACGGATGCCACTTCGGGGGGCACCTGGAGCAGCAGCAATACTGCTGTGGCAACTGTAGGCACCGATGGCATTGTTACCGGTATTTCAGGTGGTTCAGCTACGGTTGCTTATACTGCTCCTACCGGTTGCATGAGTGCTTTCTTTATCGTTGTTGATCCATATGCCGGTGTTATATCCGGTTCAAATAATGTTGACCTTTTAGCAACTATTACCCTGACAGATGTGATCGGCGGTGGAATATGGACAGCAAGCAATGGCAATGCAACCGTTGACGGTTCAGGCGATGTTACAGGAGCAACCGCGGGAACGGTTGTTATTTCATACACAATCAATAATGTCTGCGGTTCCGCCACAACCACAACCACGGTTACTGTAAATTCAGGCCCTGCGCCGGTTGTTGTAAACGGTGCCGGTACATTCTGTGGCAGCACTACTATTACCGCTGACAACGGTGGTGATGGTGTCATTTATTTCCAGGGCACAACATCAGGTGGTACTTCTGCTGCAGATCCATCCACTTCAGAGTTGATCACCACATCGGGTACTTATTATTTCAGGGCATTTTCCGGCGGCCTGTGGGGAGATGAGGGCAGCGCAATAGTTGTTATCAATCCCGTTGCTGCTGCGATCACGGGAACCGCAGCTGTATGTATAGGCCAGGTTACCAGCCTTACGGATGCAGGTGGCGGCACATGGAGCAGCAGTGATAATTCTGTTGCCAATGTGGGATCTGCAACGGGCATTGTATCCGGTGTTGCTGCGGGAACCGCAACGATCACTTATACTCTGGCCACGGGTTGCTCAACAACTGCGGTAGTAACCGTTAATTCTTTGCCTGCGGGGATATCCGGCGACCCGGTTGCCTGCGTTGGTTTAACTACGAATTTAACTGATGCTGCAACTGGCGGCCTGTGGAGCAGCAATGACGGCTCTATAGCCACAATAGGAACATCAGGTATTGTTACCGGGGTATCAGCCGGAACAACTACGATCACTTATACTTTGCCAACAGGTTGTGTTGCGACAGCTTCGGTGACAATATTTGGCTTGCCAGGTACTATATCCGGCAGCGCAAATATTTGTTTAGGCCTGGTTACTAACCTGTCGGATGCAACAGGCGGCGGTGACTGGAACTCCAGTGACGCTTCTACCGCAAGTGTCAATTCATTAGGTCAGGTAACCGGCTCATCCCTCGGTACGGCTACGATCACGTATTCCTTAGGCACAGGCTGTATCACAACATTGACAGTTACCGTCAGCGATCTGCCTGCAGCAATTACGGGTACAGCCGCTGTATGTATTGGTTCTTCAACCAGCCTTACTGACGGCACAGCCGGCGGCTCCTGGACTTCAGGCGCAACCGGTACTGCAACTATCGGCTCTTCTACCGGTATAGTAAATGGGTTGGCTGCGGGAGTTGCAGGTATCACATATACTATGCCAACGGGTTGTAAGATAACAGGTATTGTCACTGTCAACGCATTAGCGGCAACAGTGACAGCCGCCGGCAGTGGTGCCTTCTGTGGCAGCACAACAATTACTGCAGCAAACGGTGGCAGCGGCACCATCTACTTCCAGGGCACAACCTCAGGTGGCACATCTGTGTCAACACCGGGAACGTTGCAGGTAGTATCGTCTTCAGGTACCTACTATTTCCGTGCACTATCAGCTGCTGGCTGTTGGGGCGCTGAAGGAAGCGTTACAGTAACTATCAATCCATTGCCTGCAGCCATCACAGGTACATCTTCTGTTTGCGTAGGTTTAACTACCGGTTTAACCGATGCCACTGCGGGTGGTACATGGAGCAGCACCGATGCAACTATTGCCACTGCGGGATCTACAGGTATTGTAACGGGTATTGCTCATGGCAACGCAACCATTACCTATATGTTGGGCACAGGGTGTTACGTTACAGATGCAGTTGCGGTCAATGCATTGCCTGCGGCTATAACCGGCACAACGAGTGTTTGTGTAGGCGCCGCCACAGCGCTGGGTAATACTACCGTAGGAGGCACGTGGAGCTCAGGCGCAACAGGGGTTGCAACCATTGGTTCTGCTACTGGTATTGCAACCGGTATGTCTGCAGGTGTTGCAAGTATTACTTATACCCTTGCTACCGGCTGCATGGCAACTGCCAGCCTCAATGTAAATGCACTTCCGGCAACCGTTATCGCAAGCGGCGGCGGCACTTTCTGCGGCAGTGCTACTATTACTGCTGCAAACGGCAGCGATGGCACCATCTATTTTGAAGGCACAACCTCTGGCGGTACCTCTACAGCAACGCCATCGGCTTCGCAATTGATAACAACCTCTGGCACATACTATTTCAGGGCGCAGTCAGCTTCGGGTTGCTGGGGCACTGAAGGAAGTGTTGCTGTTACCATCAATCCATTACCTGCTGCAATTTCAGGCGCTGCAACTTTGTGCATGGGCTCTGGCTATTCTATGAGCGATGCCACAAGTGGCGGCACGTGGACGAGCAGCAATACGGCTACAGCAACCATTGGTTCTAATGATGGATCAGTTGCCGCGCTTGCTGTCGGAACTTCAAATATTACCTACACACTCGGCACAGGTTGTTTTGTAACCGCTGCAGTTACAGTTGATCCGCTGCCGGCGGGTATTACCGGCACAGAGACGCTCTGTCTCGGCCTCACTACTGCACTGACCGATGCCACAGCCGGTGGCGCATGGAGCAGCGGTAACACGTTAGTGGCCACTGTGGGCGCTACCGGTATTGTTACCGGTAATGTATCGGGCAATGCTGTAATTACTTATATGCTAGGCACAGGCTGCATAACAACCGCCACGGTAACAATAGATCCGAATCCTTCTGCCATCATCGGGCCGGCAACATTGTGTCTCGGCACTGGCTATCTTTTATCTGATGGCGTTGCAGGTGGCAACTGGAGCAGCAGCAACGGATCGGTTGCAACTATTGATGGCAGTGGTAATGTTACTACTAATGCAACGGGTACGTCATCCATCTCCTACGTACTTGCTACAGGTTGCCTTACATCAACTGTTGTTACAGTTGACCCAACACCTGGCGTCATCAATGGAACAACAAGTATTTGCACCGGGGCAACGACTACTTTAACTGATGCCACTGGCTCCGGCACATGGACCAGCCAGGACGGGAGTATTGCTACGGTAAACTCATCTTCAGGCCTGGTATCAGGTGTCGCTTCGGGGATCATTAATATTACCTACACACTTGGCTCAGGTTGTTATGCAACCACCGGCTTCACCGTCAACCAGTCTCCGGCAGCCATCACAGGTACTGCAACAGTATGCCAGGGGCTTACCACCGCATTGACCAATACGGTCGCCGGTGGTGTGTGGGGCAGCAGTGACGGAACTATTGCATCTGTTGGCACTACTGGTATTGTAACGGGAGTGGCTGGTGGAACGGCTGCTATCGCATACACATCAGGAAGTTGCGCGGTAACCATTATTGTAACAGTTGATCCTATATCTGCAATTACCGGCAATGCACCTGTATGTGCAGGGTCAGCAATAACGTTAAGCGATGCCGCCAGTGGTGGCTCATGGAGCAGTGGCAGCATATCCATAGCATCCGTGGGTACGGGTGGCGTTGTTTCGGGCCTTAATGCAGGAACATCGTCCATTACTTATCTGATGTCAACGGGTTGCAGTGCTGTTGCTGTTGTAACAGTCAATCCTTTGCCGCAGGTTATCACGGGAGGCAATACTGTATGCGGGGGGCAGGCAATAACACTAGCCGACTTCACCAGCGGCGGTATCTGGACCAGTAATGATATTACGATAGCCTCCGCAGGGTCGGCCTCTGGGGTTATTACCGGTGTTGCAGCTGGCGCCACGCTTATCAGTTATACACTTCCTACGGGTTGTTATCTCGTCAGGAGTGTTACAGTCTATCCGTTGTCCGCTATCACTGGGTCAATTCCGGTGTGTAGAGGATTCGCAATTACATTAGGTGACGCGGCCACAGGTGGCACATGGAGCAGCAGCAATACGCTGGCTGCTACAATAGGCACTGACGGGGTTGTTACAAGTGTTGCCGCAGGCACTACCACTATTTCATACGCACTCTCTACAGGTTGCACAGCTACATCAGTAGTCACAGTGAACGCGCAACCTTCAGCCATCACAGGCACGCTTATTACCTGCGTGGGTCTCACTACGGCACTTACAGATGCAGGTGGCGGAACGTGGGCTTCCGGAGCCACAGGCATAGCTACTATCGGCACGGACGGAATCGTTACCGGAGCCGGAGCTGGAACTGCAGTAATTACTTATACGCTGCCAACGGGTTGCATCGCTACTGCAATAGTAACGATCAATTCAGTTCCCACAGCTATTAATGGTACACTAAGTGTTTGTGCAGGTTCTGCTGCCACTTTAACAGATGCCATCACTGGAGGCACGTGGGCCAGCAGCAATACTTCCATTGCTACTGCCGGAGTCTCCTCGGGTGTCATTACCGGAGTGGCGGGGGGTACCGCTACAGTTACCTATACAATGGCTGCAGGTTGCTTTGCAACTACGGTTGTTACAATAAATCCTATTTCGCCGATCACTGGTACTCTTAGCGCTTGTTTAGGTTCCACTACTGCCCTGGCCGACGGTTCATCAGGCGGTACATGGAGCAGCAGTGATGCTGCCACGGCAAGTATTGGTTCGTCAAGCGGTATAGTCACCGGCAATATTCTTGGCACAGCAATAATATCTTATACCATACCTTCTGGTTGTGTGCGCACAGTTACGGTGGCGATAAATGCGCTGCCAGGTGCGATCAACGGTGTTGCAGTAGTGTGCGTTGGTGCAACTACTGCTTTGACCGATGGCACTTCGGGCGGCACATGGAGTACCGGAAATGCAGGAATCGCAACAGCGGTTGCCAGTACAGGTGTCATTACAGGTGTTAGCAACGGCACAACAGGCGTCACTTATACTGCGGGCTCTGGCTGTGTGGTAACTACCATTTTGACTGTTAATCCTACGCCTTCATCCATAGGGGGTGCAAGTGCCGTATGTGTGGGTTCAGGAATTACACTCAGCGATTTCGTTTCAGGGGGCACCTGGAGCAGCAGCAACGGTAACGCAACAATTGGGTCAGTTACAGGCATCGTGACTGGTGTTACAGCAGGCACAAGCACAATGACCTATATGCTTACAAGCACAGGCTGCTTTAAGACCTATGGTATTGCCACCAATGCAGTCCCGGCACCTATATCGGGCACCAGCACGGTTTGTGTGGGGTCTGTTGGCTTTGTGAGCGATGCCACTTCAGGCGGCGTGTCATGGACAAGCAGCACTACTGCTGTAGCTACTATCTCCAATTCCGGCGCTATCACGGGCGTTGCCGGCGGCACAACAACAATTACTTACAGCATCTCTACCGGCTGCATTGCAACGGCTGTGGTCACCGTAAATACCTCCACTCCAGCTATTACAGGCAATTCGCCGGTATGTGCAGGTTCAACGATCACACTCACCGATGCACAGGCTGGCGGCACATGGACCAGCAGTAATACATCAATAGCAACCGTTGGATCGGGTACGGGTTTAGTGGCTGGTGTTGCCGGCGGTACGGCCACGGTCAATTACCTGCTCAATGGCGGCTGCAATACATCAGCCATCGTGACAGTGAATCCAATACTAGCGATCACAGGCGGTACATCAGCTTGTGTCGGGGCAACTACGGCTTTGGCAGATGGCACATCTGGCGGCACATGGACCAGCAGCAATGCAGGCATTGCCACGGTTGGCTCTGCTTCCGGTATTGTAGCCGGTGTGGCTTCCGGTGTGGCTAACATTACTTATGCCGTACCTTCGGGCTGCGCAAGGTCTGTCTCGGTAAACATCACTCCGATGACCATTATCACGGGCTCGCCCAGTGTCTGTGTGGGGTCAACAACTGCGCTCACCGACGCAACAGCTGGCGGCACATGGAGCAGCAATGCACCGTTTACGGCATCTGTTGGCACATCGGGTATTGTGACCGGCGGGGGTGCAGGCACTGCTAACATTACCTACGCTATTTCGGGGTGCACAGAAATACAGGTTGTTACTGTCAACGCCTTACCATCGGGCATTGGTGGCTCATCCTCTGTTTGTACAGGAGCCAGTATCACATTGAGTGACTTTGTATCGGGAGGCACATGGAGCAGCAGTAATGGAAACGTTAGTGTTGGCTCGGCAACGGGTGTCATAACGGGTGTCACCGCAGGTACCAGTACCATAACCTATATGATAACTGCCACAGGCTGTTTCAGAACGTATAGCATGACGATAAACCAATCGCCAACGGCTGTAACAGGTGCAACCACTGTTTGTGTAGGTGCGGTAGCTTTTGTGAGCGATGCCACTTCCGGCGGCGTCTCCTGGGCCAGCGGCAATACATCAGTGGCAACGATCAGTAACTCAGGTGCGGTAACCGGGGTAGCAGCAGGTACGACAACGCTCACCTATGCTATTTCCACGGGCTGTATTGCTACTGAAGTGCTTACCGTAAATGCCACGCCATCTGCCGGCACTATATCCGGTACAATGACAGTGATCATAGGTTTGCACACTACTTTGACCGACGGTGTCGCCGGCGGTATTTGGACGACCAGCAACGCAGTCGTTGCTACCATCGGCTCTTCATCAGGTATAGCAAATGGTGTGAACCCGGGCACTGCCACCATTACTTATACCGTTACCAATGCATCCGGCTGCTTTGCGTTTGCGACGGCGGTATTCTCGGTCACCGCCTCAGCACCTCCTCCTCACGAAGGATCTGTGTCTGTCTGTGTTGGTTCCACAGTTGCGTTGGATCAGGCTAACCCCGGTGGTGTATGGAGCAGCACAGACAATAACATTGCAACGGTGAACGACGGCATAGTTACCGGCGTATCTGCGGGCAATGCTGTGATAAAATATACGATCGTAAGCGGCTTTGGCACAAACATTATTGCCACACCGGTAGAGGTGGACGCATTGCCCGCCGGCCTTGTAATAACCGCCGATCCCGGTACCAATATCGGGGTAGGGGAAACCGTTACATTCACCGCTTCTGTTGTCAATGGCGGCCCATCGCCTGCCTGGCAGTGGTTGGTAAATGGTGTTCCGGTTGCTGATGCCACTTCAGCCAAATTTGTCAGCAATACATGCTCTGACAATGACATAGTCACCTGCGAAGCGACCAGCAGTGGCGCTTGCAGCGGATATGTTGTGGACAATAGTGTCGCCGTTAAAGTGAGCCCGCTCGGCATAAACACCGGCATTGTTTCTGGCAGTGATATAAGGTTATTGCCTAACCCAAGCAATGGAGAGTTTTCCTTGAAAGGCACGCTGGGATCCGATATTCAAGATGCCGTGATCGAGATAACAGATATCCTCGGCCAGGTCATCTACAAACAAACAGTAACAGCCACCAACGGCAATATTGATCAGAAAGTATCGCTCAGCGGCACATTGGCAAATGGTATGTATATGCTGAACCTGCACAGTGGTAACGAAAACAAAACGTTCCACTTCATGATCGAGAAATAGTAAGTCTATATGACGGATATGGGGGCTGCTTCACTGTGGCCCCCTTTTTATTGCTCATAGCAGGTCAGATACCTTCTCCTCATCCCAACCCAGGAAGAATTTCCCATTGCCAAAGTCCCACACCGGCCGCTTGATAAGGGTAGGGTACTTTATCATCAAAGCTATTGCCTTTGACTTATCCGCAACAGCTTGTTTCTCATCACCAGGCAGTTCCCGGTAAGTAGTGCTTCTCATATTGATCAGCTTATCCACAGGAAAATGTTTCAGCCAAAGCTCTATCGTCTTCTTATCTATGCCCGCCTCCCTGTAGTCATGA
>CAIRTW010000013.1 GCA_903881585.1 uncultured Bacteroidota bacterium
TTATTTGAAAGAAGCCCAAAGGGCTTCAATGTGAATAGCCACCGGTGAAACCGGTGGTGAAATGAGCGAAAGTTACCAACCCCAACGGGGTTGAATGTGATATTCAGTTCGAAGGGTAAAGGCTGGAAATTATGTCACCCATGAGGAGCCTGAAAAAAAGATGGAGCAGTGGTGAAAAAGCGAAATTTTTTTCTCTTTCGCTTACGTAGTATCACCCTCTCCTTTGGAGAGGGCCGGGGAGAGGTCTCACACTGGCGCGGGTCTGTAGCCAAGCCCGGGGCATGGCCGACCCGTGTCTGAATAATTTAGACTCCCGATGGCTATCGGGTTTCCAACTGGCGTTCCTGCGGTAAAGAAAAACACCCCAAACCCCTGCCCACAGCGAAAAGAAATTTACATGATGTGCGCGTAGCGTCACATCATGTGCCATATACGCCACATCATAAAACTTCGATTTTTATTTCTCGTTTCTTCGTCTCAGCTTTGTGCCGCAAAAGCATTTTTTGGCGCACTCTTACTGGAAAGTAGTTTGTTAAATAAACAATTTCCCGTGCTCACTTAAGGCTCTGCGTAACTCACTCCACCTCACCCTCTCCTTCGGAGAGGGCCGGGGAGAGGTCTAAACCCTATACCATGAATAAAAACCTAAACCTTGCCCATCGGCTTTACACGAGCGACGGCAAGACACAAAAAGAGATCGCCGAAATTGTTGGCGTCAGCGAGCGCACCATTTACACCTGGATACAGCAGCAACGCTGGGAGCGTAGCCCATACACTCCCGCTGTTATTGAAGCAAACCTGTACCGGCAGGTTGCTGAGCTGCAAAGTGCTATTGATGCCCGCGAGCCCGGCAGCCGCTTCCCAACCATGCAGGAAGCGGAAGTGATCCGGAAGTTGATAAGCAGCGCAGAAAAGCTGAGAAGATCAGTCCAGCCCGTACCAACACCGCGCAGCAGCAAGAAATCGGCCACCGACGAACCACAGGAGCGCCACACAAAAGAACCGGCCAGTTTCCGCATACCGAAACATAAACCAAAGCTAACCGATAAACAGGCTTTAGCAAGATGGAAAAAACACGTCAATGCAATTATGGTATCAGCAGATGAGACCCTTAGCGAAACCACCTGTCTGCCCCGCACCTCGCGTTTACGTAACATCTCCCGCTCCCTGGGAGTTCCCGCTAGGGAAGGAGCGAAGCTCGGGGGAGAGGCTTTTCATCAACGCTCCAATATCAATGATCTCTCCGCATGTGATCAGCGCGCTGATGGTAACGCCCAGTATGCCATGCAGGTTCAGGTTTTGGCCGGTGAGAAAAAGGTTGGGCACGCGTGTGCACGGGGCAATGAACGTATTGAATGAGTTGCGGTAGTCTTTAAGAATGCCATACATGCTGCCATCGGCAGAGCCCTGGTAGTCGCGGTAGGAGAGCGGCGTGGCTACATAATAGGAACGGATGCAGAAACGTATGTTTGGGAATCTTTTCTCAACAATATCGAGCAGTCGTTCCGCCTTTTCTTTTTTGAAGGCTTCATAATCGTCACCACGCCCGTGCGGCTGCGAGTCTGTATTAAATGTGTCTTTCCATTTGGCTACATCTTCATACCGCATGTAGGTCATAATGGTGAGGCTGTCGGTGTACTGCTCACTTTTGGAAATGGCATTTGCAAACAGCGCGTAGGTGAGCGGCCAGTTGTCATTGGTATAGTTGACACCATCCCATGCATTATCTGTTTCGTGGTGGTAATAGTTGTAGTTGAGGTAGGGGAAAGTATCTTTTTTCAACACGATGTTCAGCAGGAAAGTGCCCACGGTATTCTCTATGTTTTGCAGGCGGGTGCGATACACGTTGCGTAGCAGCCCACTCTCCGTCATCTCCATTGTTTGCGCCGGGTGCAGGTTGGAGATGAAGTGTTTTGCGGTTACTTTCCTGCCATCTTCCAGCAGGATGTATTCTATGGCATTACTGCCAGCTAACCGCGTGACCTTTGCGTTGCGGTGTATCTCGCCGCCCAGCGAATGTATTTTCCTGCCCAGCAGTTTTGCTATCTGCGAGCCGCCATCCACGCACTTCCACGCGCTTTCTATGAAGCTGTTGGTGGTCAGCGCATGAATGTAAAACGGGGTTTTATCAGCTACGCCGGCATAGAGAAGATTGTTCCCAGCCAGCACCTGTTGCAGCCGCTTGTTCGCGGTGATAGAGCTTAAGTAGGTTGAGGTATCAATATGCAGTACGTCTTCTTTTTCGGTATAGTCGCCGGTGCGGAGATTATATAAAGGGAATTTGGTGCAAACTTCTTTTACTTTATCACAATACTTATCCAACGCCTCTTCTTCATCCGGGAAATCAACAAGCAATTGTTTAATAAAATTATCATAGCCCTGCGCTAGTTTGTATGTTTTACGATCATCACCAAACCCTATGACATCAAAACCATCCGCATCCATTTGTTTCAGCTTCAGCTTATCCAAAATGCCGATGTACTTAAAGATGGCATTGAGGTTTTGCCCCGGTCCCAGGCCGCCTATATAATGCACACCCGTATCTATAATGGTTTTATCACGCGCATAGGTTTGCAGGCAGCCACCTATCTGCCGGTTCTTCTCAAAAATGCCCACCTTATAGCCATGCATACCCAGCACCGCGCCGCATACCAGCCCGCCCAGCCCACTGCCAATGATAGCTATGTCATAGTCAGGCATAGGTGAGCGAAGATTTATAGGTCAGGCGAATATCATTTTGGTCCATTACCAAGTGAAAATAAAGAATTAAATTTGTAAAAAATGATTTGGTTATGAGTTTAGCAGTGACCAGCCTGGACCGGAAAATTAATGATTATCTGAGCATCTTGAACATACGTCAAAAGAAGGCTTTATTGACTGTTGCCAAGACGTTCGCTGAAGAACAGGATAATAATTTTAGTGATGAATTTAAAGCTGAGCTTGATAGCCGTTACGAAGAATATATAAATGGTGGTGAGCTCGTAAGCGAAGAAGACGCTAATAGACGCATTCGTGCTATTATTAAGGGTAAATCAAAGAAATGAGTTTCTCTATTCGCTATCAAAAACGGGCGCTAGCCGAATATGAAAATGCGGTGCAGTGGTACCGGGAACATAGTGAACGTGCGGCAAACAATTTCGAAACTGCTGTCAATGAGAAAATAGACATACTACGTTCTGAGCCCGACAGGTATAAGAAAGCCTATAAACAATTTCATACCGTAGCTTTAAGGAAGTATCCATACAGCATCGTTTATGCGATTAATGAGCAGGATTATAGCGTGATTATATCGTCAATATTCCATCATAAGCGGAATCCTCGTGGAAAATATAAAAGCTAGCTAAGCATTTTGTTTATCGCCGTTTTCCTGATCACAAA
>CAIRTW010000014.1 GCA_903881585.1 uncultured Bacteroidota bacterium
CGATCTTTGCTTCGTTTATTAAAAACGTTATACGCTCACCATCAAAAAATAGTATTAATGCCGGGTAAAACCACTTCTGTTCATGAGCTCCTGTCCCGGCTTCGTTTGTATTTCCAGGAAAGCAGCCTTACACGTAAATACTCCAATGAACCGCCGCCGTTAAGAGCAGAATTGTATAATACGCAGCAGATGGTGCACCATGGAAGGTCCCTTGCTAAAACACATAAAGTAAGTAAACAACGCGCCCGCGATTTCCTCATAAAAAGGCTGGCTGGCAATGAAAAGATATTACTGGAGGTCCGCAACCTTATAGCAGAAGCTATAAAAGAAAAAAACCTGATCACTCCCGGCGGCGAATGGCTGCTGGATAATTTTTACCTGATAGAAGAACAGATACGCACAGGCAAAAGGCACTATCCCAAAGGCTACAGCCAGGGATTGCCCAAGCTCGTAGATGGAATTTCTGCCGGATTGCCCCGGGTCTACGATATAGCTTTGGAGATCATCTCTCATAGCGACGGGAGAATTGATACAGAGAACCTAAGCAGTTTTATCACAGCTTACCAGGAGGTAACCACACTCGATCTTGGCGAGCTCTGGGCTATCCCTATCATGTTGCGCCTGGCGCTGATCGAGAACCTCCGCCGGGTATCCACCCGCATAGCGCTGGACCGCATCAACCAGAGCCTGGCAGATTACTGGTCTGACCAGATGATAAAAACAGCCGAGAACGACCCAAAAAGCCTGATACTGGTAATAGCAGACATGGCACGCTCCGGGCCTCCGATGGAGAGCTCATTCGTTGCCGAGCTCACCCGACAGCTTATGTGGAAAGGCCCTGCCCTTACCTTGCCACTCACATGGATGGAACAACGCCTGTCCGAAAGCGGGATGACCAGCACAGAGCTGGTGGCCCTCGAAAATCAAAAACAAGCCGCCGACCAGGTTTCTATAAGTAATAGTATAGGTAGCCTGCGGTTTATCGTTTCTATGGAGTGGCGCAAGTTTGTGGAATCTATGAGCATAGTGGAGCAAACATTGCGCAAACACGATGGGCCTGTTTACCCCAACATTGATTTTGCCACCCGCGACCATTACAGGCACGTAATAGAAAGGATAGCAAAATACAGCAGCCATTCTGAGGAAGAAGTGACACAGATTGCTATACGCCTCACAAAACAAAATGAAGATAAATATGGCCCCGGCAACAGGCATTCTGATATTGGGTATTACCTGGTTGATAAAGGCGTGGAAGAGACAGAACGCCTGGCTGAGGTAAAGTTGCCGCTTACCGACCGCATAGGGAGGCAGTTAACGAAAAGCCCTTTGGCTTTATATATGGGCGGTATCCTGCTCATTACATTATTGCTTAGTGGTATCGCCGTGCTTGATGGGTATGGCAATCATTTGTCTTATGGCCTGTTGATACTGGCCGGCATTCTTTCCATACTCGGCACCAGCCAGTTGGCTATAACCATGATAAACTGGCTGGTAACGCTACGTGTACCCCCGCATCTGCTGCCACGGATGGATTTTTCCGAAGGAATCCCTGAAGAATGCAAAACACTGGTAGTAGTGCCCACCCTGATCACTACGAAAGCAGGAGTGAATGAGTTGATCGGGGCGCTGGAAGTCCGTTTTCTTGCAAACAGACATGAGCATCTCTATTATGGCCTTCTTACCGATCTTGCCGATGCAAATGAGGAAAGCCTGCCCGGCGATCATATACTTACTGACCTTGCGGTAAAAAAGATAGAAGCATTAAACCAGCAGTATAGTACCGGCAAGGATATTTTCTTCCTTTTCCACCGCCCCAGGAAATGGAATGCTGCTGACAAAATATGGATGGGCTATGAAAGGAAACGCGGTAAACTAACCGAATTAAATACGCTATTGACCGATGGAATTGCCGCTCCTTTTTCCATCATTACCGGCAACCTGGAAGCGCTACACCACGTAAAGTACGTGATCACGCTGGATACAGATACACAGCTCCCGCGGGAATCTGCGTGGAAGCTGATAGCCACCATGGCGCATCCGCTCAACCATCCGTTTTATGATGAAATGAAACAGCGTGTCACAGAGGGTTATGCTATCCTTCAGCCCAGGGTAGCCGTCAGCCTTCCCCGGTCCAGCGGGTCTTTGTACAACCAGATGCACGCAAATGATGCCGGCCTTGATCCTTATACCCGGCTTACATCCGATGTTTACCAGGATTTGTTTGATGAAGGCTCATTCATTGGCAAGGGCATCTACGACATAAAGGTCTTTGAGCAGGCGATCAATAACCGCTTTCCCGACAACCGTATCCTGAGCCATGACCTGCTTGAAGGCTGCTATGCAAGGTCTGGCCTGGTCAGCGATGTCCAGCTATACGAGGAGTACCCTTCCCGCTACAGCTCGGACGTAAGCCGCAGACACAGATGGATACGTGGCGACTGGCAGATAGGCTGGTGGTTCCTGCCCATAGTGCCGGATATAAAAAGGAGGTTTAGTAAAAATACCTTATCGGCATTGTCGCGCTGGAAAATATTTGACAACCTGCGCCGCAGCCTAGCGCCGTTGTCATTGGTACTCATTTTGCTCCTTGGTTGGACCATATTGCAGGCGCCTTTGTTTTATACGCTGTCCGTAATAGCTGTATTGGCATTCCCTTCCGTTGTTTCCGCTATATGGAATGCTTTGCATGTGCCCAGGGAAAGCGAGCTAAGGCAGCACATTGTATCTGCTGCCGGTCTGCTGGGAGGTAGTTTGCTGCAGAATATCTATACGTTGGTATGCCTGCCTTACGAGGCTTATTACAGCATTGATGCTATAATACGTACCAGCTGGCGAATGCTGGTTTCCCGCAGGCACTTGCTTGAATGGGCCCCGTCCGGCAGCGTGGAAAGAAAAAAAGGGCTTACCTTAAAAGACGCATTTCAGACTATGTGGATCAGCCCTGCACTGGCTTTGATAACTATGGCCTGTCTTATTGTTTATTATCCGCTTGCTTTACTTTCAGCAATGCCCATGCTGCTGTTGTGGCTTTCGGCGCCGGCTATAACATGGTGGATAAGTACACCACCCTCCCCTCGCAAGACAACCTTGTCCCCATCGCAGGTCGCCTTCCTCCGTAAAATATCCCGCAAGACCTGGGGCTTTTTTGAGCAGTTTGTTACCGCGGGAGACAATTGGCTGCCGCCAGACAATTACCAGGAAGGCCCTAAAGAAGCCATCGCACACCGTACATCGCCTACTAACATAGGGTTATCGTTACTGGCCAACCTGGCAGCATATGATTTTGGATACATACCGGCGGGCAGCTTGATAGCCCGCACTGCCAGCACCATAGGTACTATGGAGAAAATGGAAAGGTTCAGAGGTCATTTTTATAACTGGTATGATACGGTTACACTATTGCCTCTGCCACCCAGGTATATCTCGACGGTTGACAGCGGGAACCTTGCAGGACATTTATTGACATTACGCCAGGGGCTTATCACATTGCCCGCCCAGCCTGTATTCTCCATGCGCTGCTTTGATGGGCTGCTCGATACACTAAGTATTTTAGAGGAACACATGCAGGGCGACTCATTGCTGCGGGAGATCCGGCACTATATTGATAGTATACGCAGTTCAGCGCCTGTTCAGCTTAGTTCATTACGGGTAAACCTTCAGTGGCTGCTCAGCAAATCTGCACGGGTACTGTCGGATTCCGGTGCGGAAAAGAACAATGACGTTCATTGGTGGGCCGGACGGTTTAATGAACAATGCATAGCCCTGCATGAAGATCTGGTCTTTCTTGCTCCATGGCTTTTACTCCCGGTATCGCCCCAGAGCGAGGGTCTGCTTACCAGGCTGGATGTTATTCCAACGTTGAACATTCTTGGCCGGATGAAACGATCGTTCCCGCTATTGATCGAAAAGGAATTCCAGGGAGACAACGCAGGCAAAAGGAATGAATGGATACAGGATCTGAAAAAAGCGGTTGCAATAGCTTCGGAACGGGCAAAAGAACGGATCGCTTCTGTAAATGAGCTGCAGCAGAAGTGCAATGACCTTGCAGATATGGAATACGAATTCCTTTATGACCGCTCAAAACACTTGCTGGCAATAGGTTATAATGCAGACGACAACCGGCGCGACAATGGCTTTTATGACTTACTGGCGTCCGAGGCCAGGCTGTGCAATTTCGTTGCGATAGCGCAAGGCAAGCTGCCGCAGGAAAGCTGGTTTGCATTGGGCCGGTTGCTCACTAATGTATCAGGAGTACCAATTCTCTTATCATGGAGCGGTTCTATGTTTGAATACCTGATGCCAAAACTTGTAATGCCGGAATTTGAGAACACACTCCTGTACCAGACCAATAAAGCAGTTGTTCAGAAACAAATAGAATACGGTAAGCAGCGCGGTGTGCCCTGGGGCATATCTGAATCGGGATATAATATGGTTGATGCCGGTCTTAATTACCAGTACCGTGCATTCGGGGTGCCGGGGTTGGGGCTAAAACGTGGGCTCAGCGAGGATCTCGTAGTAGCCCCTTATGCAACATTAATGTCACTGATGGTAGCTCCATACGAAGCATGTGCAAACCTTATGCGGCTTTCAGATGAAGGATATACAGGCAAATTCGGATTTTATGAAGCTATAGATTATACTCCGGCCCGAG
>CAIRTW010000015.1 GCA_903881585.1 uncultured Bacteroidota bacterium
AATAAAACAGCACTATTATACATCCATTTTACTAATGAGCGAATGTTGAGTTATTTAGCAACCCCGATTTAATCATAACAACATGAAAGCCGAACTTAAAGGTAAGCCCGCTCCCACCGAGCAGCAACCATTTATGAATACCCTTACCGAGCGCCTGAACAAAGCGGTAAAAGCCGGATATACGGATAGTCTGAAAGTGACAAAACAAGGATTGTATTCGGACACGAAGGACAAAACCTATGGCCCGGAAGAAGTGCGGATCATCGACTTTTTTCGCTTTGAGGGACAGTCTGATCCGGCCGACAATGCAATAATGTACGTCGTAGAAACTACGGATGGATCAAAGGGCACTCTGGTAGATGCCTACGGGGCCTATGCAGACGAGCATATGAATAAATTCATGTCGGAGGTGGAAGAGATCAGTAAGAAAGTGCCTAAGTGATTATTCTTCAACCGGGAAAAACAACTTGAATTTAGCTCCCATCCCCGGCTCGCCATGGCCAATAATGTAGCCCTCATGGTTGGCCATTATGCGCTGGCAGATGGCCAGGCCTATACCCTTGCCGTCATACTTGGATTCCTGTGCGTGCAGGCGCTGGAAAATCTGGAATATTTTGTTGATAAACTGGTTATCGAAACCGATACCGTTGTCGGAGCATATGATGCGGTGAAATTTTTTGTGGATAAGATTGGGGTTAATACTCACCAGTTCATGTCCGTTAATAATTTCACAGCTCAGCGTTATCACTGGGTTCACACTTTCGCGTGTAAATTTCAGAGAGTTATCGAGAAGCGCTTTGAATAATAAGCTCAGCTGGTTCGGATATCCTTTTATCACCGGCATTGCATATACATCCACAGATGCTCCGATCATTTTTATTTGCTCTTCAAGGTCGAACAGGATGTACTGGCAGGTAACATTAAGGTCCACCGTTTCTTTTTGCTCATCAATTTTTGTGAGGCTGGTAAGTGCATTGAGATCCGATATCAGCAATTGCATCCTGTTAGCTGAGGAATTAATACGGCCAATAGTGATGTTGGTCTGCTCATCTACCAGGCCACTGTTCTTATAGAGCAGCATGTTACTGAACACCTGTATTTTCCGTAAAGGCTCCTGCAGATCGTGTGATGCTACAAAAGCGATCTCCTGTAGCTCGTTGTGCGATCTCCGGAGGTCGATCACCTTCGTCTGTAGTTCTTCCTGGTATCGTATCCGTTCGCGCAACTCCTTGATCATTATAGAGAAAAGGATAAGCGTTATGACACAAAATATAACCAGGAGGTATTTTAACGTACTGGTTGTAAGTGCCTGGTAGAATTGCTGCCCCCTGGAGCGTTCGGCAAGTAATTTGTTTTCTGCGAGGCGCATAGCCCTTAACTGATGGGAACATTCGACCATCTGCTGGCGACTATCGAAATAAAATTTTGATGGCATAGAGGAGCGGCAGGAATCCACATATTCAATGTTGGCCCGCACAGCGGCAATGCGTATCGCCACACTGGCTTTTAACAGCGTTACGTTTTTCCATTGCTCTGGGTTGTCTGCAGTTGTTCTTTCAAGTGTGTCCACCCACTTGTTTATACTGTCAATCGAGTTGTTCAGCAGGCGCAGATACATCGTATCATGCGTGATCATGTACCCTCGCTCGGTAAGGCCCACATCCCTGAGGCTCACCTCAGTAGAGCGGATATCAATAATAACAAGGTTCGTATGGTCAACGGCATCTGAAAATTGAGTAAATGTAGAGAACCTCTCCATGGAAAACAGCGAGAGCGCAATCATCGAAACAAATGAAATGCAAAAAGCAATGACAATTATCAGCAACCTCTTTTTCATTGGTATCCAAAGCTACATGTTGTGGAACAAATTCCTCATGGTGGCAAGAAATTTTATGCAGCTACAAGTAATAATAATATTAAATATTGTTCACAAAACTTCGTATATAATTGGCAATTAGCGTTTTATTATGCAAATAATAAAATATCATTCAAAAAAGGGAGTTTGGCTCCAACCTTGATTTATGGTGGGCAACATAATTTGCACACTATGATTTCGCAACAACAATCTCAAAGGCAGCAACTTAAGATTTTACCGCAACAAATTCAGTTGCTCAATCTGTACTTCCTGAACTCATTGGAACTGCAGCAGCGGATAAAAAATGAACTGGAGGAAAATCCATTTCTCGATGCAGCGGAAGAAAAGGGGCCCGAAGAGGACAACAAATCGACCAAAGACTCGGAACAGGATTACCAGGACTGGGAAGAGAACATCTATGAAGACCGCCCCGACTATAAGGCAGAGTACCAAAACTACTTTGATGCCGAAGTCGCCCCAAATTCGGCGATAGCAGATGTGGCTACTTTCAAAGAGGAGGCAAAACGCCAGCTGCACATGCTCGATCTGCCCCAGCAGGACCTGGCTACAGCAGAGTATATTATAGACATTCTGAACCCACAGGGCCTGATGGACCGGCCACTGGAAGAGGTGGCCGATGATATGTCCTTTCATTTTCAGAACGTAGTCACCACAGAGACCATAAAAAGAGGACTCGCCATTGTGCAAACCCTTGACCCTGTAGGTATCGGCGCATGCAGCATTAAAGAATGCCTGCTGCTGCAGCTTCAAAAAATGAATAATAGCAGGCCCGATGTAAAATGTGCAGTGGCGCTGCTGGAACATCACTACGAAGACCTGATGCACCGCCAGTTTGAAAAGCTGTACCATACACTGAAAATAGACGACGACGAATTGCGGATAGTGCTGAACCTGATAGGCAGCCTGAAGTTCTACCCGGTGACAGAGATCGCCCGCAGCGACCCGAAGAATACCATTATCCCTGACTTTATCATAACTAATTATGGCGATAATATTCAGGTAAACCTGTTCTCCAGCAAATCTTCATCTGTATTTGTGAACCAGTCGCTGCACGACCAGCTTGCCAGCCATGTAAGCAGCAAGGACAGAACAGCCAGCCAGTACATAAAAAGCAAACTGAGCAGCGCTCAATGGTTTGTGAATGCCGTAAAACAACGCGAAGACACTATGATGCGCATTATGCAGTGCATTGTGGAAATACAGCACGACTACTTTATGGAAGGAGACATACAGCTGCTGAAACCCATGGTGCTGCGCAATGTTGCTGAAATTTCGGGCTACGATATTTCCACTATATCGCGCATTACCAGCAACAAGTATGCGGAAACACATTTCGGTTTGCTGTACCTTAAAAAGCTGTTCAGCGAAGGCATAGCAGACAAAAAGGGAGATGTGATCAGCAATAAAGTAATACAGTCGGTGATAGGGGATGCAATAAGCATTGAGGACAAAAAACATCCTTACACCGACCAGCAGCTGGTGAACCTGTTATCCGGCAAGGGGTATAATATTGCGCGCCGCACTGTAGCAAAATACAGGGAGCAAATGCACATACCTATTGCACAGGTACGCGCCGTATGGGCATAATGTTCACAATCAAGGCATAAATCATTACATTTGATTCACACACAATAATAATTATGCATAAAATACTGGTAGTAGACGATGACAACGATATGTGCCTGCTGCTCACCCGTTTTCTCACAAGGAATGATTATACCGTGGCGAGCGCAAGAAGCGGGCAGGCTGCAATAGAATGGATGAAGAAAAACAAACCCGACCTGGTTTTGTGTGACTTCCGGCTTGATGATATGACCGGCGTGCAACTGCTGTCAAAGATCAAGGAAATGCACACCGAGGCTGCAGTAATTATTATCACAGGGTACAGTGATGTAAAAGACGCAGTAGAGGTGATGAAACTTGGCGCATATGACTATGTTACAAAGCCGCTGTTCCCGGATGAAATATTACTGACCATCAAAAAAGCGCTTTCAGATGAGCCGAGGCCTACCCTGGTTTCCAGGCCTGCTCCGGGCAGTACTAACGGAACTGTTGTAAAGGCAAAAAGCGCTTATAACAACCAGTATATTATTGGCGACAGCCCTGAGTTCGGGGTGATCATCAAGCAAATAGACCTGGTGGCGCCCACTAATTTCAGCGTTATTATTTATGGCGAAAGCGGCAGCGGCAAGGAAGCTATAGCCCAGCAGATACACCAGAAAAGCAAACGCTCAGATAAGCCATTTGTGGCCATAGATTGTGGCGCACTGTCCAAAGAGCTGGCTGGCAGTGAGCTTTTCGGGCATGAAAAGGGGGCCTTTACCGGCGCACTCAATCAAAAGATCGGCAGCCTGGAAATAGCTAATGGCGGTACCATATTCCTGGATGAAATAGGTAACCTGTCTTATGACATACAGGTCTCCCTGTTACGCGTGGTTCAGGAGCGCAAGATCAGAAGAGTAGGAGGCGTTAAGGATATTGAGCTGGATGTGAGGATCATCATAGCAAGCAATGAGAACCTGTGGGACCTGGCACGTGCCGGCAAGTTCAGGGAAGACCTGTACCACAGGTTCAACGAGTTCAGTATTTCTGTGCCCTCGCTGCGAGAACGCAAACAGGACATCATGCTGTTTGCCCACCATTTTTTAGATGTGACAAATTCAGAACTTGGTAAGAACGTGAAGGGCTTCACCAAAGAAGTGGAAACTATCCTCAACAACTACGTCTGGTACGGCAATTTGCGCGAACTGAAAAACGTAATTAAACGCGCAACATTGCTGAGTGATGGCGACCTGGTGGAAGTGAAGACACTTCCTTTTGAGATCAGTAATTTTTATAAACTCCAGTTCGACTCACCCGTGTCTAACACTGAAAAGGCGAATAACACCGTCCCGGGCGATGGTGCAATATCCTATGAAAACAAGTTAAAAAGTGCGAACCTGGACGCTGAGTACGAGGTAATACTGGATGCCCTGAAGCAGGCTAATTACAATAAAAGCAAAGCAGCCAAGCTACTGAATGTAGACAGGAAAACATTGTATAATAAGATGAGGCAGTTTAAGGAGTTTAACATGGATTAGGGCAGCTGGGCGAAAACCCACCTGGTTGGTTATTGTACCTGTTATGAATAGTATGCAGACACTTGGAGCAATTGATAGCAATGAGGGATTATTATCCCGTGACGAAGTATGGAAGTACATTAACGGGGGTCCCGCGCTTTTGATGATCGTGAGGCCGGCCGACCTGAAAATATTATATGCCAACGAACAATTTGAAAATTACCTCGGTTATACAGAAGCTGATCTGAAGGGAACGGGAATATTCTTTACCGACCTGATCAGGGAGCATCTTCACCAACGCGTGCAGTTTCAGTTAACCACGCTGAAGAGTGACCCCAAGGCCAGCACCAGGTATGTGCTATATCCGCTGAAAGGCAAAGACGGAAAGGAAACACCTTATTACCTATACGCGTCTCCCATATACGCCGACGGCGCTACAGATGTATACAGCTTTGTGCTGCATCCTGATTTCTCGCGGTGGGATATGCCCTTTACTTCTTTCAATACCAGGGAGCTGTTCCTGGAACAATTCAACGGAGAATATTTCGGGACCTTTGAGTGGATAATGGATGCGGACAAGGTTTTCTGGTCGGCAGGCGTGTATCACATCTATGAGGTAGATGACCGGCAATTTGTGATAAACAGGACGGTGGCGCAGCAGTTCATACATCCGCAAGACCGTGAAGCAGCAGAAAAAGCTACCGCAAATGCTGTCGCAAACGGCACTGATGTTGATTTTGAATACAGGATCATTACAGCCAAAAACAAGGTCAAGATCATTCATTCCCTGGCAAGGGTCATCAAGGATCATGAAGGCAGGCCGGTAAAGCTCATTGGCAGCATAAGGGACGTTACCGAGCAGCGCAACATAGAACAAGACCTTAAGAATAAAGTAGAGGAGCTCAACCATTCCAACAGGGAGCTCGAGGAATTTGCTTTTGTAGCCAGCCATGATATGCAGGAACCGCTGAGAAAAATAACCACGTTCAGCGACCGGCTTTCGGAAAAATATAAAGATGTTTTGGCCGGAGACGGGCTTATGTACCTCTCGCGGATGGTTGCATCCGCCGAAAATATGCGGCTGCTGATCAACAACCTCCTGGACTTCTCGAAAATATCGAAAAACAAACAGCCCTTTGAAACCGTAAACCTGAATTTAATACTCAGGCAGGTAAAAACAGACCTGGAGCTGGTAATAGAAGAAACAGGCACCGTAATAAACAGCCATTCTTTACCGCAGATCGACGCTATTTCTTCGCAGATGAAACAGCTGTTTGCCAACATTTTCAGCAATGCCATAAAATTCCGCAGGGCGGATGTAAGCCCGTTGATAACCATTGAGACCACCAGGCTCAGCGATGACGAAAAAAATCGTTTCGAGCTGCCTGTGCATAGCGATTACTATAAGATCTCCGTCACAGACAATGGAATAGGCTTCGAGGAAGAGTATAGTACCCGTATCTTCCAGGTGTTTCAACGGCTGCATGGCAAGTCTGAATATCCCGGCTCGGGAATTGGCCTGGCGATCTGTAAAAAAATACTGGAATACCACCATGGTTTAATATTTGCGGAGAATATTCCGGGCGCAGGCGCGCGTTTCGTGTTTATTCTTCCTGAGCGCCAGGATACCCTTAAACCCATCAGCGAATGAGTTTGCAATATACCAACGCGAGGATACTGATCGTTGACGATGATGAAGACGACTTTATCATTACCAGCGAGTATATACATTCCATACCAGGCAATTCCTTTAAGCTGGCCTGGTGCAAGACCTATAACGATGCGTTGAAAACGCTTCAGTCCAGGGAGTATGACCTGTATTTTGTGGATTACCGGCTGGGTGCAAAATCAGGCGTAGACTTCTTAAAAGAAGCGGCCAGCTACAATTTTGAAGAGCCCATAGTGCTGCTGACCGGGAAGGGCAACTACGAAGTGGATATACAGGCCATGCAACTGGGCGCGGTGGACTACCTGATAAAAACTGAGCTGAGCGTAGAAAAAATGGAGCGGTGCATCAGGTATGCCCTGGAGCGCGCCGGCACATTGAAAGCGCTCAGAGCTAATGAGCGTAAATACCGGAGCATTTTCGAGAAATCGAAAGACGCGGTTTTTGTGACAGACTCGGCGCTCAATTTTAAAGATGTGAACGAAGCGATAGAGAGCCTGCTTGGCTATGACAAGGAAGAGGTGCTGGATATGAACCTCTGCGATCTCATGGACCCCTTGCTTTATAAGAACTACCTTTTAGAGTCGATACAGGCAGGAAATGATGTGAACGACTGGGAAGTGGTGATGAATACAAACGAAGGGGAAAAGAAATACTGCATGCTGACCCTGGCCATAGAGGACAGTGACAAAGCAGACGGCTATGTGCAAGGGATAATACATGATATCACAAACCTGAAAAAAGTGGAGAAAGCTACTTTGCAGGGGGAGAAACTTGCAGCAGCCGGAAGACTCGTGCGCACTATAGCTCACGAGGTGCGCAATCCGCTCAACAACATAACACTGTCTGTAGAACAAATGCAGCAGGACGTGAAGGATGAGCAGATGCAGCTATACATGGACATCATTAAGCGGAACGGCAAGCGCATCAATGACCTTATCAGCGAACTGCTGAATACTTCCCGCCCATCTGAAAACCGGCTGGAAAAGGCAACCCTGCAGCATATATTGGATGAGGTTATCGCCGCATCAATAGACAGGCTCACCCTGAAACGAATAAAACTGCAGGTATCCTATCCCAATAGTGAGGTGGACATACTGGCCGATGCAGAGAAGCTGAAACTGGCGCTGCTGAACATAGTGATAAACGCCGTAGAAGCCATGGAAGAGCTGGAAGGAATGTTGTCTATATCGGTGCAACGGACAAATAATTCGGCAGTGCTTGTGATCTCAGATAATGGCTGCGGCATCAGCGAAGAAAATATCTCCCGGCTTTTTGAACCGTATTTTACACAGAAGCGCAATGGCGTAGGACTGGGGCTTACCTTCACGCTCAATATATTGCAGGCACACAAAGCCAATATTGAAGTAACTTCTGCCCCCGGCACGGGTACTGCGTTTAACATTACCTTCCCGATGGCCGGATAGACCTTTAACAGGGTGCGCCATAAAAAAAGCCGGCTCAGTTTTTCACACTTAAGCCGGCATATATGTTCTCTATTACGTCAATGCTCCTTAAACGGGTTATTCTGTTGGCCCGCTGTCCACACGCGCCTCGATCACAGCTTGTATGCTCACGGGAACATTAGACAGGAAATCATAGCCGGTAAGCGTTTCTATTGCATCTACGCTCGTGCGGTAGTAGTCCCATGTATGTACGTTTACTGTTTGTGTATTCGGCATCTTAATAGCTATTACCCGGGTAGCAGCAGTTATCCTGCTCACGTCATTTGTGCCTACGGGTAGCACCACTGCTATTTTCCAGAAATAGGCAGGTACATTTATCGCTGCGCTTGCAATAGTGTTTGTAGTGCCGCCACTGCTGCCGGTGCCGCCCTGGCCCGACCAGCCGGCTATTATGTACAACTCATTGCCAGTAGTAGCCAGCGACCTGCAATAATCTTCAAACGCTTCCCATGTCACCTCATTCATGTTTGGCGTCTGTGGGGTCATGTTGGTCATCAGGAAGGTGCGTGCATTGTCTGTATCGCTGTAAGTGCGGTCGCCCGACGGGCAAAGATGGCCGCGGTCAAAACCTGTGCTCGTATAATTGGCGGTAGCTGCATGGAAAAAAGTTGAGGGCAATGTAACGTCCGAAGAGAAACAGTTGCAACGGTCGGTAGAACCCAGCCACGCTTTGCTCAGGTGCCAGCTAACCCAGTTGGGCTCTCCTTTAGAATTGTTGTAAGAAAGGGTGTATTGCGGTTTTACCATCAGGTAGTTGTTCGGTACCGACACATTTGTGGTAGCGCCGCTTGGGTTGCCCCTGGCCATATTATCATCGCGGGTGGCTACTGTATCAGATCCAGTACTGCCGCCTGTACCTGAATTATCGGTGATATTGAAGTCGTCTATATTCAGCCTGCCGCCGGTAAGTTTCCTCACCTGGAAGCGCACATTACCACTTACACTCATAGTATAGGTAGCAGTGCTGAGTGTAGCAGACGATGTAGTTGTAGTACCGCCGGTCTGTGTCCAGGTACTGCCGCTGTTTGTAGAATACCAGAGCTGCCATGTGCTGGACGCATCAGTGCCATAAACGCCGTGTGCTATGGTTACCTGGCTGGCGCCGTTTGTAACGTTGAAGTTCATGGTCACTTTGCCCGTGTTCTCAATTCGTACTGATTTGGCGCCATCTTTCCGGTCTGTAGACAGATTACCAATGAGTGCATCGTTCAGATCCCATATACCTGTAGCCAGGGTTACGGTCCCATCAGTATATGCCGCCTTGGTGCCCGATTCAAATGTTTCCGGCCAGCCTGTATAAACAGCCCTTTCCTCGCTATGGTGCCCGGCAGTTGTTACAACAGGCGTTACCTGCGTAGCGTTATTGTTTTTCGAGCAATTGCTCATTCCAAATACAGCCGCAACGGTTGCAACAAATAATAAAAACCTCTTCATAATAAGTGTTGTGTATCCGGCAAATGTAAGATGATTATGCAAATTAAATATTAAGGATGTGTTATTGCACACAGAATGCTGTTGGCTGCTATCTTTATGTTATGGAGAAGCGCTTCAACATCCGCGTGTACGGCATCTGGATACAGGATAATAAAATACTCATAAACGATGAGCTGATACGTGGCAAACACATCATCAAGCTTCCCGGCGGAGGGCTGAATTGGGGAGAGGGCATAAAAGATTGCCTGGTGCGCGAATGGAAAGAAGAACTGAACATAGACATAGAGGTGCTTGGCCACTTTTATACCACCGATTTTTTCCAGCCATCCGCTTATGATGATTCACAGGTCATCAGTATATACTATTTTGTAACAGCAGCGGTTCCTGATACGATCGTAAACAGTGAGCCTAATGAGCGCACTTACTGGATGAATATATTTGACGTGTCGGCAGATACCTTTACTCTGCAGGGCAAACGCATTAAAATAGCCATGCCAATCCACAATGATGTTGAAAAATAGACAGATGGTGGTTTGAGAGGTAAGTTTTGCACAAAATTTTTCTGACAATCAATAAAGTCGGTTCTTGTTGTTCC
>CAIRTW010000016.1 GCA_903881585.1 uncultured Bacteroidota bacterium
ACCAGTATCAAAACAACAGCGACAGGCTATAAGCAAAAAGTCAACAGATACCAGGCAGCGAACTGCGAAGGTTGTCCTCTTAGAAGCGTATGTCATAAGTCAAAAGAGAACAGGGTCATAGAGGTCAATCACACACTCAACGAATATAAAAGGAAGGCTACAGAACGGTTAACCAGTGAAAAAGGAATCTACTATCGAAAGCGACGACCTGTAGATGTGGAACCTGTCTTCGGAAACATCAAATCCAACCATGGGTTCCGGCGCCTCATGCTCCGAGGAAAAGAAAAAGTCGAAATAGAGGTCGGATTATTAGCTCTCGCGCACAACTTGAGGAAAAAAGTAGCATAAAAAGCTACTTTTTAAGCCCTCAGCTTTCATTACCTACTATAACAGATAATACAACCAAGAACAACTTCGTTTTACAGCAAAAAGAAAAACCGCCTCAAAATTGCTTTTGAGACGGCCTCATTGTTGTTTAGTTGTTTTTCGTTTCCGCTGAATAATACTACATTTAGTGTTAAACAAGAATTTACTCGTTGCCGGACTTATTTATTATTGATGAAAATTGGCAGGAACAATCGTGGTTCAGTACGGGTGGTACTAGAGCAAAAAAATATTTAGAAAGTCCAGATCATAAATATTATTACTTCAAAAGATCGCATTATAAACTCCCAAGCAATAACAATACAGCAAAGGATTACAGATATGAATTTTGGTCGGAAATTATTGCGTACGAGGTCAGAAAGATGCTTGGATTTGATGTGCTGAAATATGATTTAGCAATTGATAGTGAAATTGTTGGTTGTATTAGCGAAAGCATGATTAATTCCGAAAGAGAAGAACTAATTGAAGGAATAAAGTATTTACAGGCATTTGATAATTCCTTTAATCCAGAACGTAATGAGTTGAGAAGTAATTACACTTTTGAATTGATTGACAGTGCGTTTAATAAATTCAAACTTGGAGAATTTAAGGAGCAACTGATTAAAATGTTTGTGTTTGACGCAATAATTGGTAATGGTGACAGGCATCAGGAAAATTGGGCAATAATAAGTGAGTTTACGCCATTAACACTAGGAATGAGTGAAATCCAACATGGCTTTCCGTTATTGGGGCGGATCGATAAAACCTGGGTAAAAAAGTTTATCAACTGGACATCGAAGCAGTTTAAAAAACCAGCTGACCTTGACAGACTGAATAAAATTAAACTTGAGTTTAAAACTAAAAAACGATTTGCACCAATTTATGACAATGGAAGTAGTCTAGGTAGAGAGTTAGCAAATGAAAAAGTTAACGAACTCTTGGCCGATGAAAAGAAAATAAAGAATTACATTTCAAGAGGGCTATCTGAGATTCACTGGAACAAGAAAAAACTAAGTCATTTTAATTTCTTAGGGGAGATAAAAAATTCGGCATTTCAGGAAATAATTGGAACGATAATTGGCAATATCTTGCTTTTGTATGATGAGAATAAAATAGAACGTTTAGTTTCTGAGGTGGATAAAAAGTTACCTGATAGTTACAGTACTTATAAAATTCCGCACGAAAGAAAGCAACTAATCTTTAAACTAATAACTTTGCGAATCGAAAAATTGAGGGAGTTGCAATAATGAGGGAATTTGATAAAATATTTTTAAGTTGGCGTACCGGACCCGGTTCTGCACGGTTCATTGTTGGCGTTATTCAAAAGCTTTTGGATGACACAATGATCTTTAAATATGACGTAGAAGAAAGTGAGTGCGCAAAAAAGGAAGGATTTCTTCCTTACACGGAATTTCCCGATGTAAACAAGATATATAACGGAAACGTACTTGACATATTTGCACAGAGGTTAATAAAATCTGATAGAACAGATGTTCAGAAATTTTATGATTTTTGGGAAATAGAGCAGCAATATTTTAATGATAAATTTTACCTATTAGGTCACACTGAAGGGCTTTTGCCAACGGATAACTTTGAGTTTTTAGCTGATTATAATCCGGTAAAAGGTCTTCATTTTTTAACTGACCTCGCAAGCCTGTCTGTAGTACAACATAGTTCAGATAAACTTGCCCCGGGTGATGAATTGTATACCAAATCCGAAAAGGATAATAAACATGATGGCGAAGCCATAGCTGTATATAAAGGGAACTTGAAGATAGGCTATATAAAAAAAGTACATTGCCGGGTTTTTCACAAAGAGGGTGGCGATAAACTAAAATTGAGGGTAAAAGCTGTCGACAAAAATGGTATTATCAAAAGGGCCTTTGTAAAAGTCTATAGTGAGGAAATTGTGAGCAAGAAGTGAGCAACTTTTGAGCAATAATTTGCGGATATCTTTTTTCTAGTTTGCTGGTTATCAACCAAGTAGCCGACAAACCGGACAAAAGAATTTTTTTCGAAACGGTGAGCAATTTGCCCAAACATATCAACCTATCAACTTATCACTTACTCCCCCCATCTATACCCAGCCGCATCCAGCCCAGCCAGCTGCAGCACACGGTGAATGACTGTATAAGCGACATCATCTAAGGTTTTAGGGCCGCTGTAAAATGATGGGGTAGCCGGGCAGATGATACCGCCCGCTTCGGTTACAGCGGTCATGTTGCGGAGGTGGATGAGATTGTAGGGAGTTTCGCGTACCACGCAAATGAGCTTGCGGCGTTCTTTCAGCATCACATCCGCAGCCCGGGTCACAAGATCGTTGCTGATCCCGCCGGCTATACGGCCCAGGGTGCCCATACTGCAAGGGCAAATGATGAGTGCGCTGTACGATGAACTGCCGGAGGCGAATGGGGCCATAAAGTCGGTCTTCTCCCATACTTTGAACGGGAATTGTTTGTAGTCGGTATTGCCAAGCTCATGTTGCCACACCGTAAAGGCGTTGTCACTCCAGACTATAGATACCTCTGCCACCTGGTCTTTCAGCCGCTGCAATTGCTCTAAAAGTACCTTGGCATATATAGACCCGCTTGCCCCCGTAACTGCTACTGCTATTTTTATCATAAAATTCTTCGGCGAATTATCAAAACTACATGGAATATTTGTAAATTCGTTGTTCTAAATCGCTGAAAAATGAAACGTGTATTGCTTTTTGCTGTTCCCGCTGTATTGCTGAGTGTCGCTTTGCTGGCATGGAAGAAGACGCCACCACCTCCGCCAGTTCCGGCGGGTGAAGGGATCCACTGGATAACCTCTATAGATGAACTGCAGGCCAAGATGCAGGCCAACCCTAAGAAAGTGTATATGGACGTATATACCGACTGGTGTGGCTGGTGCAAAAAAATGGATGTAACCACCTTCCAGAACCCTGACCTGGTAAAGTATATGAACAACAACTTTTACGCGGTGAAGTTTAATGCAGAGACACAGGACATTATTCATTTCCAGGGTAAGGAATACACTTTTAATGCGCAATTAAAGATGAATACCCTTGCAGCTGAGTTAATGAAGGGGAGTCCGTCTTTCCCCACTGCTATTTTTATGATGGAGAATTTTCAAAACCCTAACCCCATCCCCGGCTACCGTACTGTAGCAGAGCTGGAGACTATGCTCACTTACTTCGGTGATAATGCATTCAAACATCAGCCATGGGATACTTACCAGAAATCATACAAACCACGCTGGGACCATGGTGCAGCGCCAGATATGACGCCTCCTCCGGGACATTAACCCCCAAGCCAAACTCCCAACCCCCCCGAAGGGGCTTCGCTGATGAATAGAACCCTCAGCTTCTAATGCATATGTGGTTTTCTTTTCTTACTGCATCTTTGAGTACTTACTAAAAAGATGAGATGAGATATAAAGACGAAAATCTGTTCACAAGTACTCCCCTTTAGGGGCCGGGGGTATCTCTGTGTGATAGAATTTACACGCAGGCTTTAACCCACATTCTTCGCACTTCGGTCTTCTTGCTACACAGATGTAGCGCCCATGCAGTATGAGCCAATGATGGGCTATGGCCAGCAGGTCCTGCGGAATATTGGCTACGAGTTGCTGCTCGGTTTGTAGCGGAGTCTTTGCATTAGTAGTAAGGCCTATCCGCGCCGATACTCGGAAAACATGGGTATCAACCGCCATACCCGGCTGGTGAAACACCACAGATACGATAACATTGGCGGTCTTGCGGCCCACACCGGGCAGCAGCACCAGGTCTTCCACATTATCGGGCACCTCGCCATGAAACTGCTCCACCAGCATTTTGGCCATGCCTATCAGGTGCCGGCTTTTGTTGTTGGCGAACGTAACACTCCTTACCAGCGGCTCTACATCTTCAAATTCAGCTTTGGCAAGGCTTTCCGGCCCGGGGAATTTTTTGAACAGTGCTGGTGTCACCATATTCACACGCTTATCCGTGCATTGTGCAGAAAGGATCACCGCCACCAGCAATTCATAGGGGCTACCATAATGCAGCTCGGTTTCTGCATTGGGCATGTTCTTCTTGAACCAGTCTATTACAAAGGCGTAGCGTTCCCGTTTAGTCATAAACCCCCCATCCCCCTGGAGGGGGCTTTACTTGAGAATATGTTTTCAACTTTGGTATCATCACTAATCAGTCTGAATTTAAGTGCGCAAAATGAAGGCCACGCAATAAGGGAAAGCCCCTCCTGCCTACCGGCAGGCAGGTTAGGGGTTAGGGGTAAAATGCAGCGCATAGCCGTTCATGCAGTAGCGCAGTCCGGTGGGGCGTGGGCCATCATCAAAAACATGGCCCAGATGGCCGCCGCAGCGGGCGCATACCACTTCATCGCGCTCCATGCCCAGCGAATTGTCTTTGGCCTGTACTACACTTTTATCATTGTAGGCCTGGTAAAAACTTGGCCAGCCAGTGCCGCTGTCGAATTTTGTATCTGAGCTGAACAGGATATGACCGCAAGCTGCACAATGGTATATACCCTTCTTAGGGTTATGCACATAGGGGCCGGTGTTCGCCATCTCAGTGCCTTTATCACGCAAAATGTCATACACCTTGGGTGTTAATACTTTCTTCCATTCAGCATTGCTTACGTTTAGCTTGCTGTTGTCAGCTGGTTTGTAATATGGATTTTTGCTTTCGTCCTGCGGTTGCTGTGCCACACAGGAAATAATGCTGGTAAGCACCAGGAGCATGGAGAAAAGGATGGCTGTCTTTTTCATATTATTCATAAGTTTTTCGTTTGTGAGCAGTTATTAACGCAAAAAAAAGCTGGCTGGTTTTCGGCAGCATGTTAAAAAAACGCTATCACATTAAAAAATGCTAACCAAAAATAAAGAAAAGAAAATAGGCGGCGACACTAACACGATATTAAATAATAAAGTATTTTGCAAGTCAATCCATATGAAAAACAAATTTTCCGGTTTAATAGCCCTGTTGGTGTTGCTCATTTTTGTGAGCAGCTGCGGGCGTACTATTTATAGCTCAAGATATTCCAATAAGAAAAAGTACGTCCACTACAAATCCAACAACAATTTCTGGCACCGCCATCATTATCGCCCACGCGCGCATTTTGGAGGCTACTGGTAAACCACAGGTACATGAAAAGAAAGTTCGCGCTTCTTAATGTTATAGGCGGTGTACTGGGTAGCGGGGGTATTCTCTACGGCAGCTACTACGGCAAAGCCGGCTACCTGTTTTCCGCTATCGGTTTTTCGATGCTTACCATTTCAGCAATACTCAACTCGAAGGCTACTCCCGGCAAATCCTGATCCGGCACTTGCGTAGCTTCTAGCCGGCTACCGGCTTTTTAGAAGCGGCAACTACTTGTTCCCAGCGCCATGCAGTATCCATCATAGCATCCAGGTCAAATTTGGTTTCCCAACCCAGTTCTTTACGTGCCTTGTTGTTGTTGGCATATACTTCTATCACATCACCGGCACGGCGTGGGCCACGGTTGTAGTTCAGTTTTTGACCAGATACTTTTTCAAAGGCAGCGATCAGCTCCAGCACGGTAACACCATTACCAGTGCCCAGGTTGAACACTTCGCAGTTCGATTTGTTGCGGTCTTCAATGATGTACTGCAGCGCCTTGGTATGCGCATGTGCAATATCGCTTACGTGAATGTAATCCCGCACACAAGAGCCATCCCGTGTGTGATAGTCCGTGCCGAATACGTTCATCTCTTTTCGTGCGCCAATAGCTGTTTTGGTGATCACGGGCACTACACTTTCCGACAGGTCCTGGAACTCACCGATGAGTGCAGATGGGTGCGCGCCCACCGGATTGAAATAGCGCAATAAAATGGTATTGAAATCTTTATGAAGATTGGTAAAGTCGCGGCATATAGCCTCGCCCATTTGCTTGGTGCGCGCATATGGCGATTCAGGCTCGGCAAGGGGTGCCTCCTCAGATACAGGCAGCTGCGTAGTATTGCCATAAACTGAGCACGATGAGGAAAACACAAAATTATCCACATCAAAATCTTCTGCACATTGCAGGATATTGATGAGCGAGTTGAGGTTGTTCTTAAAATACATGAGCGGCTGCTCCACTGATTCCGGTACCGATTTGAATGCTGCAAAATGAATGACGCCAACAAGATCAGGGTTCTCAATAAAGATCGCTTCTGTATCGTCAAGGTCGCAAAGATCCACCTTGTAGTTCTTTATAGGGCGGCCCACGATCTTCTCTATACCATGCAGCATTTTCATTGACCCTCTCGAAAGATCATCGACGGAAATAACGTCAAAACCATTTTGGATGAGGTCCACAATAGTATGGCCGCCTATATAGCCACAGCCCCCGGTAACAAGTATCTTGCTCATAAATCAAAAGTTAAAAAGCCTGCCCTGAGTGTCTGATAATGAATAAGGAGACATTGAGGTATATTGCAAATATATGGGGTAGGCAACTTCAGATAAATTTTTTTATTTCCGATTTTATGGCTATTCTTTTTTAACTCAAAAATCGAAAGTGATAACCTAAAAGTTGCGTCATTTCAGAGAAGTGTTTGATCCACTAAAAGAAGAAGCATATATGAGGATAAGCAACTAAAAAAAGCACACAGCACATTTTCAGGTTTCAACTTTTGCCTTGTTATTTCACTTGCTGCATTTCCACCAGCCGCTTGTAGATGCCGTCTTTGCTGAGCAGGCCGGTATGTGTGCCGCGCTCGGCTATCCTTCCCTTTTCCAGCACTATTATTTCATCAGCGTGCTGCACCGTAGAGAGGCGGTGTGCTATGACGATACAGGTGCGGTTCTTCATCAGGTTGTTGATGGCATCCTGCACCAGGCGCTCACTTTCAGTGTCGAGTGATGAAGTTGCCTCATCAAGAATAAGGATCGGCGGATTTTTTAAAACTGCACGGGCAATAGTGACGCACTGGCGTTCGCCCCCGCTTAGTCTTGCCCCACGGTCGCCGGCAACTGTTTGGTAGCCTTCAGGCTTCTGTTTGATGAAGTTATCGGCATTGGCTATACGCGCAGCTTCCTCTACACGCTCCTGTGTAGCCCCACCGGTACCAAGGGTGATGTTATTATAAATGGTATCGTTAAACAGGATCGGGTCCTGGCTCACCACACCCATCAGGCGGCGCAGATCATAGAGCTTGCAATCTTTTATGTTGATACCGTCAATAAGAATTTCGCCAGTCACAACATCATGGAACCTGGGTATGAGATCCACCAATGTTGATTTACCAGCTCCCGATGCTCCCACCAGCGCTACCGTTTTGCCTTTTTCAACGACAAGGTCTATACCTTCCAGTATCTTTTTATCGCCGTAGGAAAAGCCTACGTTCTTAAAAGTAATATTGTTTGAAAAGTCAGCAAGCGGCTTTGGCTCTGCTACTTCTGTTATCGCGTTTGGCATGGTGAGCAAATGCTCAATACGGTCGAGCGCAGAGGTGCCTTTTTGTACATTATAAAAAGCAGACGAAAGATTTTTAAATGGATTGATGATCTGGCTGAACATACCGACATAGGCAACAAACGTGGCCCCATCAAAACCATTGCCGGCGAATACCATTTTACCGCCTATCCAGAGAATAACACTAACTACTATGATCCCCATGGTCTCTGATAAAGGAGAGGCCAATTCCCGCCGGGCAGCGATCAGGTTACGGGTACGAAAGAGCAGGTTGTTCAGCTTCATAAAGCGCAGGTGCTGATGGCTCTCCGCGTTAAAAGCCTTTAGTACTCTCATCCCCACCAATGTTTCGTCTATCACCCCTAGCATATTGCCCAGTTGCTCCTGCGCTATATTAGATGACTTGCGCAGGGATTTGCTGATGCGGCCTATTATGAGTCCCGCTATTGGCAAGCCAACAAACAAAATCAGGGTAAGCTTGTAACTGATGAATATCATAGCCCCAAGGAAAGCCATAATAGTGAGCGGCTCGCGAATAAACACTTCCAGCACACTCATTATAGACAGTTCTACCTCATTGATATCGTTCGTCATTCGCGATATGAGGTCACCTTTGCGTTCTTCGGTAAAAAAGCCAATAGGGAGCGACAGTGTTTTTGTAAACAGATCATCCCGCAGCCGCCGCAGCACGGCATTTCGCAATGGGTTCAGTATATACAATGCCAGGTACAGGAACAGGTTTTTAAGTATGGTGAACACTACAATAACAACACAGATATACCCAAGGGCAGTTTGCTTATCCTGGTGTACAAGGAAAAGCTTGAAGGAATCAATATAATGACTGAAACCCGTGCCGGTTGATGCAACAGATGATGCCGGACTGATACCAAACAGCACCTGCAGCACGGGAATGAGCATTGTGAACGACAACAACCCAAAAGCAATGCTCAACAGGTTAAAAAGAAAGTAGAGGCCTATCTTTCCTTTATAGTCTGCGAGATATTTTAACAGCCTTGATATTTTCTTCATTAAATAGAAGTTCTTGTTACGCAGTTACAAAGGTATATAACATATTGGCAGCGGCTCATTGTGTAAATTGAACGGCCTATAACAGACGTTCATCTAAACTGTAAGTTTCAACGTTCACGATTTTTACTTCGTTATGAAATTTCTGATATAACGGATTTAGAATGTAATTGTATTCAAAAGGCATGATAGCAGAACGTACTTTTATCGCCACATATTTTATATCCGCTAAAAATTTATCGCCCATATTTTTCAAAGCAGAATTTTCCGGTGACCGCCAATCCTGGGGTAAGTCCGTATCGGGTATTTCATATATTGCGGCTCGGTTGTTTATTTCAATAGACATAATGAAAAGACCTGGGGGAGCTTCCGGTTCATCTAAATGGACCAATAGTTCAAGTGCAGCCAGGGATCGGCTTTCACTTGTATATACCGCATAAGTTCCTGTATTATTCCACCGGCCGCCTTCCCTGTGTGCCCCGGTGCCGGATAGATCAGTTGTTCTGTTCTTCTGCTTTACAATACGATATACAACCATAATTCCAGGGGCTAAGTATATATACCCTCTTCGATTCTTCCCAATACTTGATTCACTATTTTAATTCCTGTCGGGGTGTTTAACAGGCTAAATGGTGTTTGACCCTTTAATGCTCTGTTTTCTTTGTGAAGCCACCGGTTAAATTTATCAGAGTCTTCAAAAACAGATAGCCCTTTTGTTATGGTGTTGGCTATTTCAATAGAAAGAGATGAAGCAAGTGTGTCAAGCGGATCGGTTTCTTTTTTACGTCCAAGTGTCTTATAGGAAAGATTAAGCAGAACAGCCATATCCTTCATCGGGACGTTTAACACTTCAGAGAGGTTAGTTACTGAAAGTTTTGGAATGCCCTTGGATCCTGCAGTAAGAAAATCAAGATGGGAAGTGGGTTTGGAGGTCATGAATTTTTTGCCGCCCAGCATTTCCCATGTTATTGTGTCGGATGATTCTTTTTTCTTAAGATGATCCAGCAATGACAGAACCATTTTATCGCGCCTTTGGGTATAAGTATGTTTTACTGCGATTTTCATAAATGGACATTTTACCCAAATTTAGGGAAAAAATGTCCATTTACAAAATTATGATTACTCCATTGTATAACTCACACTCCCGTCTTTCTCATCCTTCAGTATAACGCCGGCTGTCAGCAGTTTATTTCTTATCTCGTCAGAAGTCGCGAAATCTTTTCTCTTTTTTGCGTCCTTCCTGATGTCTATAAGTACAGAGAGTATGCCGTCCAGCTTATTGCTTTGCTCTGCCTGTAGCGGCTGCAGGCCAAGAATATCCTCAATGTAAACTTTGAAAGAATCCTTTAACAAGGCAAAAGTCGCGGCTGAAAGCGCACCGGCAGCTACCTGCCCACCCTTCATGCCGTTGATCACCGGTGCCAGCTCAAACATATTAGCAATAACCTTTGCGGTATTGAAGTCATCATTCATGAAGTCTGCAAATTCATTGCACCAGTCTGTTACTTGTTTATCCAGTGCCGCATCTTTTGCTTCCGCATTTCCGGGATGGCTAAGTTTTTGCAACACCTCATAAGCCTCCCATAACCGGCGCAGCGCCCGCTCAGAGCCCTGCAGGGCCTCGTTACCAAAATCGAGCGTGCTGCGGTAATGCGTCTGCAGGATATAAAAGCGCACCACCATGGGGTGATAAGCTTGCTCCAATAACGGATGGTTGCCGCTGAACAGTTCAGATAGCTTGATCACGTTGTTATAGCTCTTACCCATCTTCTTGCCGTTGATGGTGATCATATTGTTGTGCATCCAGTAGCGCACCGGCGGGTGGCCGTGAGCTATGGTGCTTTGAGCGATCTCGCTCTCGTGGTGCGGAAACTGGAGATCCATACCGCCGCCATGTATATCAAAAGTTTCGCCGAGGTACTTGCTGCTCATCGCAGAGCACTCTATATGCCAGCCGGGAAAACCTTCGCCCCATGGGCTTATCCATCGCTGTATATGCTCAGGCGGCGCACTCTTCCATAGTGCGAAATCCACCTTGTTGCGTTTTTCATCCTGTCCATCCAGCTCTCGGGTGGTTTCCAGTTGGTCTTCCAGTATCCTGCCAGATAGTTTTCCATAAGGGTAGTGCTCCGCGTATTTTTTTACATCAAAATAAACTGAGCCATTCACTTCATAAGCATAGCCTTTTGCGATGATGGCCTCTATCATGGTGATCTGCTCTATGATGTGGCCTGTGGCAGTAGGCTCAATGGCGGGTTCATCGCAATTGAACAGGCGCATGGCGTGGTGAAAGAGGGAAGTGTATTTATGCACCATCTCCATCGGCTCCAGCTTTTCCAGTTTCGCCTTTTCGCCAACTTTATCTATTGCTTCGCGCCCTTCTTCTTCAAAATGGCCGGCGTCAGTAATGTTTCGAACATAGCGCACTTTATATCCCAGGTGTTTCAGGTAGCGCTGCACTATGTCGAACGTAACATAAGGACGTGCATGCCCCAGGTGCGACTCACCCGAAACTGTTGGACCGCACACATAGAGGCCGGCATAGCCGGGGGTAATAGATTCAAACTTTTCTTTCTGCCTCGTATATGAGTTATAAAAATGGAGTTCAGACATAAGTATTTAAAATTCAAAAGTTAAAAGTAAAAATTCAAAAAGAAGTACCAACAAAAAAAGAAGAAACAGGAGCAGGCATTAACGGCAACAACAGCAGCAACGGCTTCCATATCCGGCTGCAAGTGTGAGGAAATTCGGTGTTATTGCTGTGTTGGTCATATACTATTGTTACAACAAATGTAAGGAATTATCCGAAAATGGATAATAATAAACATTACTCTTTCCCGGCCCGCATCAAGGTATCTTTCTCTTCCGCAGACAATGAGTTGTAGCCTTTCTGGTTTATTTTGTCAAGAATATCGTCTATGCGTTTTTGCGAGATACCGTGTTTTGGCTCGTACATTTTGTCGAGAATCTGGCTACGGTTTTTGTTGTGCCTTTTCCAGGCGGCGTTTTCATCAGGTGTTACCAGGCCTTCTATTTTACCGGTGAGCTGGTACATCCATTCGCCCGGCCTGTAGCCCGCTTTCAATAATTTAACGTAGCCAAAACCCATAAGCCCGCCGCCGATCAGCATGAAGATAACGGGAAGGTAAAAACCGGATCCGATGATCATGAGCACGGCGAACACGCCTGCCACAACGAGTATCGGAATGCTGAATGTTTCAGTGAGGTAGAAGCGATATTGAGGGGTAAGTGTCACTGCGGCAGCGGCCAACCCAATGAGCCCGGCACGTGGTCCTAACAAGCCTATCGTATGCGGCGTTTTGCCCAGCTCGCCCGGTAGTACCTGGGAAAGCAGGTAAAATATACCGCCTACGAGCAGGCAATAGAGATATAGCGGTATTACCTGTTTTGATCCTACCAGCATTTGAACAACCGAGCCAAACCAGTACAGCCAGAACATATTGCTCACCAGTTCCCAGAAGCCGGGCAGGTTATAAAACCAGCCATAGGTAAGTAAGGTCCACCAGTGACTCTTAATGCCAGACAATGTGGGCAGCGCGAGATTAGGCAGAAAATACTGCTCATATATCGGCATCCCCTGGTATACCAGCATGATCACTGCCCAGGTAAGTGCCAGGATGACATACAAGACCGCCGAAAAAATGATCAGTTTTAATACTGCGTTATTTGTCAACCCCGGTATATAAGATAGTGCCGATCTTTTGCGCCCTGTGCTCATCTCAATAAAGATATTTAATAAAAATTGTTCCTCACCCTGCTCTTCCAGATCCTTAACAATATGAACGCAAAGAGCGCACCGCCGAGGTGGGCAAAATGGGCAATATTATCGCCGGCGGAATTAGCCAGCCCTTCCGTCAACTCAATTAAAATATAACCGCCAACCACCCATTTGGCCTTAATCGGTATCGGGATAAAGTAAATGTACAATTCGGTATTGGGGAATAAGTATCCAAAAGCGAACAAGAGCCCAAATACAGCGCCGGATGCACCAAGGGTGGCCTCGTTCATGTGTGTTTTCAAAAGGGCTATGGATTCACTCGCAAATTTTACGGAATCCGGTTGCATTTGCCACTGGTCAAGGAATAAACCTGCACCAGCGCGGCTTATATCAATGGGGTAGATATTTGCTATTCGAATAAAATCATTAATATTCGGATGCTGCTGGTATTGAATAAGCGCCTGATGGAATGGCGCGAACTCATAAGTGAGCACTCCAAGGTGACAAAACGCAGCGCCAATACCGCAGACAAAGTAAAAGATAATGAACCGTTGCGGCCCCCAGAAATTTTCCAGTATACGGCCGAACATCCAGAGCGCGAACATATTGAAAAATATATGGGACACGCTGCCATGCATGAACATATGTGTAACTATCTGCCACCACCGGAATTTAGGAGATTCCCAGTAATGGAGCGCAAATACGTCTTCAAAAGAAATTCCGTTGCCCTGTAAGTCCTGGCCAAGCATCAGGCCCCTTGACTGGAACAACATCTGTACGAGGAAAACAAGAACATTAATGATAAGCAGGTTTCTTACCACTATCGGTAATTGCTGAAATCCGCCGGTCCGAAAATTTGACATGATGCAAAAATAAAGGATTGCCGACGGATAATAATGCCAGGTTATTTATATCGCCATTGCAGTTAACTATAAATGAACCTTATTATGTAAAAAATGCTATTTCTATACGAATTAGCAATAAAATGTGGTTAGAGATCGTTTAAATTGTGGTGTTTCTTATAAAAACATTAATAAAAAGTGAAAAAAAAGTTACGGAAATTAATAAATACACTAATTTCGACAGTGTAAAAACATTTATAACCATTTTATACTAAACAAAAAACGATGAAAAAGATTTTACTCACATTTGCCGCACTTGCTGTGATAGGATATACAGCAAACGCGCAAGGCACAGCGACCCGTATGTCGTTGATCGAAGAATATACAGGTGAAAACTGCGGCCCATGTGCGGCATATAACCCTGATTTCTGGGCTTTGGTAACGGGATCAACCAACCCCTCAAAGTGTATCCAGATCACTTACATGGAGCCAATACCTTCCACTGGGTGGTTTTATCAGCAGAATACCCCGGTAAACGATGCACGCATACAGTACTATCAAACTTATTTCAATTCGGCAACAGGAGTTTCCGGTGAGGAGTTTACACCTTCGGATGTACGTGACGGTCTGTATACGGATGCCGGATCAGGAGCAATGAATATCAGTTCTTTTACGCAGGCAGATATTGACAGTATGTATGGAGTAAATTCTCCATTTTCAATTACTGTTACCAGCGCATGGGACGCCACCTACTCCAATGTAAACACTACCGTAACGGTGACTAATGCAACTACTACTACTTATGCCCCAACGGGTGCAAATTTTTACCTTCGTTTAGCATTGGTGCAAACGTTAGATTTTGCAACTCCTCCCGGCAACAATGGAGAAAGCCATTTCCACAATGTGGTTCGCCAGATGTACCCAAATGCTACCGGCACAGCAATGGCTGCATCATGGGCGCCAGGAGCCACGCAAACTTATACTTTTACTTGTGCGGTACCATCATATGTTGATAAAGCACAATCCCCATTTATGGTAGCTTGGGTTCAGAATGATAATGACCTTACCGTTCAGCAAGCTGCACAAAGCGCTACATTACCTGCACCCGCTGATGATGCGCGCCTCTGGACTACTTCAGGTCCTTCTGGCCTTGTTTGCGCAACTGGTACTTACTCTGTAACTCACAGCACTTTACTTGTTAACAATGGCAGCAACACGCTTACATCTGCGATAATTTACTATTCTGCTGATGGCGGTGCACTGTCTTCATATGCATGGTCTGGTTCACTCACTGCTTCCAGTTCAATATCAGTTACGATGCCGGCTATACCAGTTACTGTTGGTGCGGATGTATACCATACCATTTATGACTCAGTAGCTATGCCTAATGGTTCACCAAGCCTTAACCCTGCTGTCGCAGTGGCCGGTGGCAGTTTCTTTGTAGAAAATTCTGCGGGGCAGACACTTCCTTACGGCACAAGCTTCGAAGCTAACGATACTAACTATTTCGCTACCGATCTTTCTGCTGATGGCAATGGATGGGGTGTTTACTATAGCGGATCATCCACATCACTTGGTCATTCAGGTACGTATGCTGCAGGTGATCTCCTAGGCTACAACAATGCTGGTGAGCAAAACATCCTGATTATGCCTGAAGTAAACATCACTACTCCTGCTACGACCAATCTTACTTTTTATGAAGCTTATTCTGAGTTGGCCGCAGGTTCTACCACGAAACTGGAAGTTGTGTACTCTACGGATTGCGGAACTACGTGGACTTCCGTGTGGAATATGTCTGGCAGCTCAATGGCTACTTTGCCTGCAAACTCCAGCACTATTGAAGTTCCCACAAGCTCATCACAATACGCTCTGCGCACTGCAAGTCTTAGTGCAATTCCTGCAGGTGTAGTTATGCTTGGTTTCCGTTACACAATGGGTAATGGTAACACGATCTGGATCGATGACGCTAAGGTAGCTGTATCAACCGGCGTTGCTAATGTTGCTGCAAACGTCGAAACAAAACTTTATCCTAATCCGGCCAAAGACGAAGCCACTCTTTCTTTTAACCTGAATAATGCGTCAGACGTAACCATACAGATCGTTGATGGTTTGGGACGTGTTGTTAGTGTAGTAGCTAATGAGAAAATGGATGCTGGTGCACATTCGTTGACTATCAATACTGCTGCTTTGGCTAGCGGTGTTTACAATGTTACGATGCATACAGAAGAAGGTACTTCTAACGAGCGCCTTACAGTGATAAAATAAGCGTTATTAATCATTATTAATTAGTACGGTGCAGGGCTATCCATTTCGGATAGCCCTGTTCTATTATAACAGCGTAACTTGGCAAAATACTCCTGGCAGAGGCCAGGTGCCTCTGTCATTTAGCTTGCACAGTGAGTTGCATGTATAGATACAACTAATTGATTGGCACGGCGCACGTTACTGATAATTAAATACTTATTCATAGTCCCCGAGCAATCAGAAAAAAATTACTTTTAAATGTATATTGGCTGCCGTTTCTTGAAGCTGGCCTTTATTATTAATAAAAATAAATATTTGTAATCATTTTTTTTGCTGAAATGTAAATTATTATTTAACTTGCACATACGAAATTTAATGTGATGAAGAAACTAGTTACACTTATAGCGGGATTTTTACTTTTATACGCCACAGGGGTATACGCACAAGCCTCATCGGGAGGATCGTTCACTATACAGCACGACACAGTTAACGCTAGTCCGTCGGTGGCTGTAAGCACAACGGTACTTGACGCAATTAGCGCTGTAGGCACCGGTACAACCACGGTAACTATTGACTGGAAAGTTATAGCATCTGATTTTCCGTCCGATTGGGTGCCTGTTTATAGCATTTGTGACAACAGTTTATGCACCCCTGGTTCCGGCTTATGGACGCCATCTGGCGGCACGCTTTCTACAAAAACTTCTAATCCCTATGGTGTTGCCGTTGGTCTTACTACAGGTGGCGATTTTCATATGGTAGTTGATTTTACAAACACAACCAGCACCGGTTGCCATTACATGACAGTGCGGCTGAACAATCACAGTGTGCTAACTGATACTGCCACTGAAACTTATGTCGTGTGTAATAGTACAACAGGCGTTCCAACTGTTTCTAAAGCTGACGACATTCTTTTGTATCCAAATCCGGCACATGATGAAGTGAACATTGTTTATGATGCAAATGCAGACATAAAGAACATCGCGGTTTACAGCATCATAGGCAAGGTGGTTGCAGTTTACAAAGTGACCAATAACAGTAGCGCAAATTTGAATCTGGAAAATATTCCTTCCGGAATTTATTTTGCACGCCTTATGAATTCACAAGGCAACGTGGTTGGCACAAGGAAGTTTACTAAACAATAGTAACGGGACTATACAAAATATTAATGGGGCTATATAGCCCCATTTTTTCAAATAAGTTCAGCACTTTCAAAATAACGGATCACACATTCTTTCAGCATACGCTCCTGCTCCTGCATCCCGGCTACAGGTACCTGCTCTGTTTCTCTGAAATGCGGCCACCCATCATCATCCCTGCCCATATTTTGGTAGTAACCAAGCTGGCTCAATAACGTACATACGGCCACATGCATCAGGTCTTGCTTCTGTTCTTTCGAGAATTTTTTCCGGGGTAGCCGGCCAAGCTCATTTACACCTATCAGGAACAGGATTCCCTCCATATCCGGTACCTTGCCAAAACGTTCGCGCAGCAGGAATTCCGTGTCTATCCACTTTTGTTCAAAATTTTCCATTGTTTCTCTCTTGCTCACACAAAAGTAGAACGTCGAAAGCTACCAACCTATAAAAGGTTGTATATTACAGGTGTATTTTAAAAAAAGTTAAAAAAGGGGATCGTGTGAATTGTTTTTCCTTTTCCCTTTTTACATTTGGTCTAAATTAATCATTTCGATATCATATGGACATTTCTTCATCTGTTGACATTCGCGAACTGAATGAACGCATACACAAAAACAGCGCTTTCATAGAGCTGCTGAATATGGAGCTGAACAAGGCGGTGGTGGGCCAGAAACATATGGTGGAGCGCCTGCTGATCGGCCTGCTTGCCAGTGGCCACGTGCTGCTGGAAGGTGTACCGGGACTGGCGAAAACACTGGCTATTAAATCACTCGCATCGGCGATAGACGCGCGCTTCGCCCGTATACAATTTACTCCCGACCTGTTACCTGCCGATGTGCTGGGTACGATGGTTTATAATCCGCAGAAACATGAGTTTGCGGTACGCAAGGGGCCGATTTTTGCCAACTTCATTCTTGCAGACGAAATAAACCGCGCCCCCGCAAAAGTGCAGAGCGCACTGCTGGAAGCCATGCAGGAACGCCAGGTAACGATTGGGGATAATACTTATAAACTCGAAGAACCGTTCCTGGTGCTTGCTACGCAGAACCCGATAGAACAGGAAGGTACTTATGAGTTACCAGAAGCCCAGGTAGATCGCTTTATGCTGAAGATAGTGATCACTTATCCCAAGAAAGAGGAAGAGCGCGGTATCATACGTTCTAACCTTAATCCGGGCGGAATGGCAAGGATAAACCCGGTTGTAAAGGTAGAAGACATCATGAATGCCCGCCAACTGGTGCGCGAGGTGTATATGGATGAAAAAATAGAGCAGTATATTCTGGATATCGTTTTCGCAACCCGTTTCCCTGACGAATATAAGCTAGGCAAGCTGAAGCCGTTCATCAGTTATGGCGGCTCACCACGTGCCAGCATCAACCTGGCGCTTGCTGCCAAGGCATACGCTTTTATTAAACGCAGGGGCTATGTGATACCGGAAGATATTCGCGCGGTTTGCCACGACGTTATGCGCCACCGTATAGGCCTCAGCTACGAAGCAGAAGCGGAGAACGTGACCAGCGAGCAGATAATTAATGAGATACTGAATGTGGTAGAAGTACCTTAATAGGTTGATAAGTTAATAGGTTAAGAAGTTATAGGGTGTCCGTTTGGATGCCCTTTTTATTTCTTTTTATTTGAAAGATATACTTATCTTTGACGTAAGTAACGCAACACGTTAGTATGATAATATCATTCGCCTCAAAAGAAACAGAAAAAATATGGAAGGGCGAACGATCTAATAAGTTGCCGAACGAAATACAAGATGTTGCAAGACGAAAATTGAGAATGCTTAATAACTCGCAGAATATTGCAGACTTGAAAATACCTCCGTCAAACAGGTTGGAAAAGTTGGCAGGAAATTATAAAGACTATTATTCGATAAGAATAAATGATCAATGGCGGATCATCTTTAATTGGAACAACGGGAACGCATTGGCAGTAGAAATTATTGACTATCATTAAATATCAAGCTCATGAACAAGCTCAAGAATATCCATCCCGGTGAAATACTCAAAGAAGAGTTTTTAGAAGAATTGAGTATCTCTGCGTACCGGCTTGCAAAAGATACCGGCATACCGCAAACACGTGTCTCCCAAATACTCAAAAACAACCGCAGAATAACAGCGGATACTGCTTTACGTTTGTCGAAATATTTTGGTAACACACCTAAGTTCTGGCTTGGCCTTCAGGATGATTACGACCTGGAAGAGGAAAGAATAAATAAAGAGAAGGAACTAGGACAGATAAAACATTATACAGCAACCGCTGCTTAAACCGGCAGCCATATCTCAAACACAGTCCCGCTGGGTTTATTATCTTTTACAATGATGCGGCCTTTGTGCTGCTGTACTATCCTGTTGGTGAGGTACAGGCCAAGGCCGGTTCCTTTGGCTTTACGGCTCTCTTCATTTCCCACGCGGTAGAACTTGCTGAATATCTTTTTCTTCTCCGCATCAGGTATGCCTGCGCCCTCATCGGCTACGGAGAGGACGGCCATGCGATTCGCAATGTTTAGCGTGATTTTTACCGGCTTGTCTTCAGGGGTGTATTTTACCGCATTCTCCAGCAGGTTATTGATAGCCAGGTGCAGCATTACTTTGTCGCCTTTCACATCACAGTTCGCTGCTATATTCTTTTCAAATCTTCTTGAATAGCGGTTGGCGTAGTCGTTCACGGCCGCTCCCACCAATGCCGAAAGATCGAAAGTATCGATCGTTGGCCTGTACTGCCGGCCCTCCATCTGAGACGCAAACAGCATGTTATTACACAGATCATTCAGCCGGTCACTTTCCTTGATACAACGGTCTATCAGTAGTTTTCTTTTGGATTCGTCAAGCTGATGTTTTTCCAGGGTCTGCAGGTTCAACTTCACTGCAGCCAGTGGCGATTTCAGCTCATGTGTCACCGACAGCATAAAATTATTTTGCTGCCGCGACAGCATGATGCGCCGGTGAAAAGAAGTGTACACTACAGCAGCGCCGATAAGTATTACAATAAGAAACGTAGCACCCTCACCAGTATACTGCGCGGTGCGCAGCGAAAGGCTGTGTTCCAGTTCAGCCAGTTCATGATTGTAAGTGTATGAGTCCTTTGTGCTGTCCACGCGGCTCTTCAGCGTCATTACCTCCTGTGCATAGATGCGCCCACTCTGTTTCTGCAGGCTCATTTCCCAAAACACTATAGCAGCTATAATGTAAGCGAGTAAAAGCAGGTGTACAGATGTGAAGAAACGCATGTTTTCAATTTGAAAATTTGAAGATGTGCTCCCGGTAGCTATCGGGATGAAAATGCCCGCATTTTGATGGTTTGTGCTACTGCCTTCTGCCACCCTTCACCAGCCTCAGCCCTACATGTAGTATCTCCGGCAATGGGTTGATGCGCATATTTTGTTCCAACGTTATTTCGTAGGTGCCTTTGTGATCAAACCGTATGGAATCTCCCAGGTCCACAGGCATCCGCTGCTCCCATATTTCGCCCATGCCGCGGCCCAGCCATTTGCCGGTAGCCTCTGCCAGTGGCACATTCACCCGCACTTTTTTAGCTATAGTTTCGCCCGGAGCTTTTATATACATCCATATCCATAGATTGTTGTAAGGATATGACTGGGTATGCTGGATAAGGAAAAACGGGCGGTAATTAGCAATAGTGTCGGTAATATCCACAGAGAATTTAGGCCTGAAATTATAGTTCCAAGCGTTTTGCGGCACAGGCTCTTCTTTCTGGTAATAGGGCGCAGGCAGGCACCCTGCCAGGTAAACGGTAAAAAGTAAAAAGTAAATGAAATGCAGCTTATTTTTCATAATCCTAAATCAAAAGTAAAATTCAAAATCCACAAAGCGGAGATTTAAATTTCCGGTACAAAACTACTCAAACCACGATCATAAATTTTTCTGCCTTTGTATCAAGCTGGCTTAGCAGTTGTTCTGGTTTTTTAGACATGCCACTTCGCTCAAACAGCAAGGAGTCTATCTGCCGTTTTAATTCCCTTACGCTCCAGGTGCCCTTGATAGCTTCTATGGCATAAAAGGCTCTTTTTAATTCATTATCAATAGGTAATAGTAAAGTGATGTGTGAAAAAGAGAGCTTGTCTATGATTTTTTTTGCTAATTCAAATTGTGCAGACAGTGTCTGCACAATTTGGGTTGGGGTATTTTCTAATTCATTAGGCGTAGACAATAAGCTGCTATTTGACTGATTGTCAAAAATTTGTAATTGGTCAGACAGTGTCTGACCAATTTGAATTGTGTTATTTTGTAATTCATCGGACACGGTCTGATGAATTTGAGGATATGCAATATAAAAAAGGCGATTGAGCTTTAAATTAGTAAGGGATAATCCTTTAATATCCAAAGAAGCAGACAAAACATTAAGCAATGTATCCCCATACTTCGCCCGGTCTTCACCCTTCTGCTCATACTCCACAATATAGTAGCCTATCAGCCAGTTGCGCATAGTGAGCAACCGGTTCACCGCTTTATTGGCCTCGTGCTTTAAGGTGCCATCCAGCGATTGTATCTGCAATATGAGCTTTTCAAGTTGCATACCTGCACTTTAAAGTATATTCAAAATCTGCTCCTTTGCTTTTTCCAGCTCGTCCTTCATGTTTATCACTATCTGCTGTATCTCGGCATGATTGGCTTTTGAGCCCAGGGTGTTTATTTCCCTGCCTATCTCCTGGAGTATGAAGTTCAGCTTACGGCCTATGGCCATATCATTTTCGTTCACCGTGGCGCTGAAGTATTCGCAATGCTGGCGCAGCCTTATTTTTTCTTCCGAGAAATCCATGCGCTCCAGGTAGTAGATCATCTCCTGCTCAAAACGGTTAGGGTCTATTTTTTCCTTGCCGGCCATATCTGCCAGCCATTGTGTGAGGCGTGCCCGCACGCGCTCTACACGCTCGCTCTCCAGCGGCAGTATCTTTTCATGCAGTTGCTCTATGTTGTTTATGCGCAGCATTATATCCTTCAGCATCGCAGATCCTTCGTGCAACCGGTGCTGCATCAGCTCTTTAGCCGCCTGCTCTATCACTTTTTTCACTTCTTCCCAATCTTTCTCGGGCAGCACATCGGTATCCGGCGCTACTACCTCGGGCATACGCATGAGGGTGGATATGATGTTTTCCTGCGGCAGGCCGGTTTGCTCGGCTATCTGCTTCATGCCCTGGTAATAGAACAACGCAAGGTCTGTATTCACCACCATTGGTTTCGAGGCTCCTTCCTGCCTTACACTCACAGTAAGGTCTATGGTGCCGCGCTGCAGCATGCTGTTCATCATGTTGCGAATGTCCAGCTCGTAAGAACGTAGTATGGGCGGCAGCTTGGTGTTAATGTCAAACTGTTTGCCGTTAAGGGCTTTTACTTCTACCACTACCTGGCGGCCATTTACCAAAGCCTCTGCCCGCCCGAAACCTGTCATTGAATAAAGCATAATATTTCCTTTGCTGCAAAAGAAAACAAACGTTTGGCAATAAAAAAACTTATCGCGCCTTTTTGTGCAAAATCAGGATAAAATCGTCTTAAAACTGCGGGAGCTGCGTAAATCAGCATTTTTATTAGCTATTTTTGTTTCACACTAACTGCCCATGCGCGTAACTGCTTTTCTTTTATGCCTCTTGTTATCTGTAACTGCCGGTGCCCAAAAGCAGCTGCCGGTGCAGTACACCATGACCAAGGAGCAGTACCAGGAAGAGCGGCAGAAGATACTGGATGCTATCAATGAGACCCAGCAACAGCTGGATGCCATAAAAAACGATAAAAAGGCCACAATGAGCCAGCTGCGAGCATTGCAGAACAAGCTCGCAGATCGCCAAAGGCTGATAGGCAACATCAACCAGCAGCTGGACAACATCGATAATACCATCAAGACTTCATCTTCTGAAGTAGGTACGCTGAAACAGCGGCTGGAAGTGCTGAAAGTGCGCTATGCACAGTCTATACGCTATGCTTACGAGACCCGCAGCTCTTATGATATGCTGGCTTTCCTGTTTTCTTCCAGTAGCTTCAATGATGGTATGCGCCGCATGAAGTACCTGAAAAAATTCAGGGAGTTTCGCAAGCAGCAGGTGGAGCAGATACGGATAACACAAAACCAGCTACAGCACAAGATAGGCGTGCTTAATGCCGAAAAAGCGCAGAAAGATGAGTTGCTGGTAAACCAGGTGCAGCAGAAACAGGTGCTGGTAAAGGAAACAGACGAGCAGAACAAGGTAATACAGGACCTGAAAGGAAAAGAAAGCCAACTGCTGAAAGAAATAGAAAAAAACAGGAAAACTGCTGCCAGGATTGATAACGCGATCAAAACCATGATCGAGCGGGAAATAAAGAGGGTTGCAGAAGAGGAGAGAAAAAAAGCAGAGCTTGCTGCCAAAGCCAATGCGCCTGCCAAACCGGCAACTCCCGCAAAGCCCGGCAAGCCCGGTGCAACGGAAGTATCGGTGGCTAACAACAACTCGCCCGCAGCGCCCCGCACACACGAAACCAAGACTGAAATACAACCACTCCTGGTGACGCCCACCGATGTAGCGCTATCTGCAAATTTCGAGGGTAATAAAGGAAAGCTGTACTGGCCGGTGGAGAAAGGATATGTTTCTGACCATTTTGGTGTGCACCCACACCCGGTAGAGCACCAGGTAATGATAAATAATAGCGGCGTAGATATTCAAACTGCGCCTGGATCTACTGCCCGGGCAGTATTTGATGGTGAGGTAACGAATATTTTTTCTCCTGGTGAAAACTATAGCGTAATGGTAAAACACGCAAACTATTTTACTGTTTACAATAACCTGACCAATGTGCAGGTGACCAAAGGCCAGCAGGTGAGCGTAAAGCAGGTTTTGGGCACGGTAGCTGAAAATAGCGAGGGCATACCTACCGTCAATTTCCAGATATGGAAAGTAACCAGCAAAGGTACAACCACCCTGAATCCCGAGCAATGGATAGGTAAGGCCCATTAATCACTCTATTCTGGCTACAACCCAATAACGGCGCATATTTTAGCTAACAAACATTAACGCTTGTTTTAGGATTTTACTGCCCTTATTACACCAAAGTGCGACTAAACTTTAGTAAATTACATGACATTTGCAACCGCAAATTTATTAATCACATTAAAATAATAAATGTTCATATTAGGGGGCTTGCTCTTCATCGGTTATCCACAGGCATGTTAGTTTCTTTTGTTGCGTTTAGCCTTTTCTTTTTAATAATTTAGCTGTCCCACACCCGTAAATTTTAACGTTAAAATAATATTCAATAATGAGCGCCAATACTAAAAACAAGGGCCTTTCTTTCGATCGCCACTACACCCGCGACGCAGTAAGCCCATACGATATGTTCGAGTATGACTACCGGACATCCGTAATTCGTAATCCTAATGGCGAAAAGGTTTTCGAAATGACCAACGTGGAAGTGCCAAAACACTGGTCACAGATAGCTACCGATATACTGGCCCAAAAGTATTTCCGCAAAGCCGGCGTGCCGCAAAAAGATGGCAGCCTTGGCCGCGAAACATCCATTAGGGAAGTGGCGCACCGTCTTGCCCATTGCTGGCGCACATGGGGTGAGAACTATGGCTACTTCGCCTCAAAAAATGACGCACAGGTTTTTTACGATGAGCTGGCATACAGCATCATGGCGCAGAGCTGTGCGCCTAATTCGCCTCAGTGGTTCAATACCGGCCTGTTCAGCAGCTACGGTATAGACGGCAAGGCACAGGGCCACTACTATGTAGAGCCCACAACAGGCAAGCTGGAGCGCTCAAAGAATGCTTACGAGCGCCCCCAGCCCCACGCCTGCTTTATACTGAGCGTGGATGATGACCTGGTAAATGAAGGCGGCATCATGGACCTGTGGGTGCGCGAGGCACGTATCTTCAAATATGGCTCGGGCGTAGGCACCAACTACTCCAACATCCGTGCAGAAGGAGAAAAACTCAGCGGCGGCGGCACATCCAGCGGCCTCATGAGCTTCCTGAAGATAGGCGACCGCGCAGCCGGTGCCATCAAAAGTGGCGGCACCACACGCCGTGCAGCCAAAATGGTATGCCTGGACCTTGACCACCCCGAAGTCATAGACTTTATAGACTGGAAGGTAGAAGAAGAAAAGAAAGTAGCCGCGCTGATAGCTGCGGGTTATGCATCAGACTACGAAGGTGAAGCTTACAAAACAGTATCTGGACAGAACTCTAATAACTCTGTTCGCGTACCAAATGAATTTTTCCACGCACTGGATAACAATGCTGATTGGGAAATGACCGCACGCAGCACTGGTAAAGTAATGAGGACCATTGCGGCAAAAGAATTGTGGGAGAAGATCTCCTACTCCGCATGGCGTTGCGCAGACCCCGGCACACAATATGACAGCACGATCAACGAATGGCATACCTGCCCGGAGGGTGGAAAAATACGTGCATCCAATCCTTGCTCGGAATACATGTTCCTTGATAACACTGCCTGCAACCTCGCATCGCTCAACCTCCGTCGCTTCTTCGACGAAGAGACCGGGCTTTTTGATGTACCAGGTTTTGAATACATGACCCGCCTGTGGACGGTGGTACTGGAAGTATCTGTGCTTATGGCACAGTTCCCTTCGCCAGAAGTAGCCCAATTGAGCTATGACTACCGTACCCTCGGCCTTGGCTATGCAAACCTTGGCTCTATGCTGATGGTGAGCGGTATAGCTTACGACAGTGAAGAAGCTCGTGGTATAGCTGGCGCTATCACCGCTATCATGAACGGTGTTGCCTACAAGACATCTGCTGAAATGGCTGCAAGCCTCGGTACGTTCCCACGCTACCAGGAAAATAAAGAGCATATGATGCGCGTAATGCGCAACCACCGCGCTGCGGCGTATGATGCTGCCGATGCATTTGAAGGAATAGAAATAAAGCCAGTAGGCATAAATGCAAAATACTGTCCGGATTACCTGCTGAAAGCCGCTACCCGCGCATGGGATGATGCGGTACAGATGGGCGAGCTGCACGGCTACCGCAATGCACAGGCCACGGTTATAGCGCCTACAGGAACTATAGGCCTGGTAATGGATTGTGATACCACCGGTGTAGAGCCTGATTTCGCGCTGGTGAAATTCAAGAAACTTTCTGGTGGTGGTTATTTTAAGATCATCAACCAATCTATCCCTGCAGCACTAAAGAAGCTGGGCTATACGCCTGAGCAGCAGGATGCTATTGTGAAATATGCTAAAGGTCATGGCACTTTCGCCGGTGCGCCTTTCATCAATCACCAGAGCCTTAGCGAAAAAGGGTTTATAGCCGAAGAGCTGAAGAAGCTGGATAATTCAGTAGAGAGTGCTTTTGAGATAGGTTTTGTATTCAATCACTACAATCTTGGTGAAGAGTGCCTGCAACGCCTCGGCTTCAAGCCGGAGCAATATTTCGCACCAGACTTTAACCTGCTCGAATCACTGGGCTTCTCTGATGCAGAGATAGACGCAGCCAACGACTACGCCTGTGGTACCATGACGATAGAAGGTGCGCCTTTCCTGAAAGACGAGCATCTCTCCGTGTTCGACTGCGCTAACAAGTGCGGCAAAAAAGGTGAGCGCTTCATACATGCACATGGCCACATCCGTATGATGGGCGCGGTGCAGCCATTTATCAGCGGCGCTATCTCCAAGACCATCAACCTGCCAAACGAGGCAACCATTGATGAGATAAAAGACTGCTACTACCTGAGCTGGAAGCTGGGCCTCAAAGCCTGTGCGCTGTATCGCGATGGTTCTAAGCTGAGCCAGCCACTGAGCAATAAGAGCGACAAAAAAGAAAAGAAGACAGAAGCCGCAGCAGAACCAGAAATAAGCCAGATCATAGACATGAGCAAGCTCACCGTGGGCGAGCTGCTGGAAGAAGTGAACAGGCGTGTACAGGCCAGCCCTGATACGCAACTGAAACGTGAGTTGAGCCGCATAGTAGAGCGCAAGCAGCTGCCCGCCAAGCGCCGTGGCTATACCATAAAAGGTAAAGTAGGCGGCCAGGCGCTGTTCCTGCGTACCGGTGAATACGGTGATGGTACCCTGGGCGAAATATTCATAGATATGGCCAAGGAAGGCGCTACCATGCGTAGCCTGCTCAACAGTTTTGCCATAGCCATCTCGGTAGGCCTGCAGTACGGTGTGCCGCTGGAGGAGTATGTTGACAAGTTCGCATTCTCCCGCTTCGAGCCATCAGGTATAGTTGATCACCCGAATATCAAGAATGCAACCTCGGTGCTGGATTATATCTTCCGCCTGCTTGCATATGAATACCTGGACCGCGACGACCTGGTACACGTACCAGACCCGAACCGCATCACGCACCAGCAGGAAATGGAAGCTATACAGCAGGAGCTGTCGCAGGTAAGGGTTACCGCACCACAGTCTCAGCAAGCACAAAAACCAAAAACAGCACTTGCGCCAATGGCAGTAGGTGTGAACGCACAAAATAGCCTGGAAATGAAAAAGCTGATGGGCACCAGCGCTGATGCCCCTGTTTGCCGCAACTGCGGCAACATCACCCTCCGCAACGGCACCTGCTATATGTGCCCCAATTGCGGAACAACAACCGGCTGTAGTTAGAATAAAGACTATAGAATGTTTATTTAGACATTAAACAGCAAAAAGACCGTCATCCCCATGACGGTTTTTTTGTGCAGAATTTGCGATACAATAAAATAACTGGGTTATATTTGTAAGTATATTTATCGACACAACTTCACATGAAATTGAATTTTCTGACTTGGAATATTAAAAGTGACAAAAAGTCGAAACTTTTCTTTGAAGATATAAATGCACAAGTAAAAAAAAGTAAAATTGACGTACTCGTTCTACAAGAATGTGTTTATGATGAGAATGTCTGTGAGCTTAAAAATTTTATAGAGATTGAAGGCTTTATTAAAGGTAGTGGAATAAAGAGATGGGTTAGGATTTTCATAAATAAGAATTCTAAAATCGATTATAACTTTCCGACATCATACCTTAACAATAAGATTAAATGTGTTGAAATAAAAACAAGAAATGGGTTTGCATTTAATTTGATTGGTGTCCACTTGTACAGCAAGGGTGGTGGAAAATCTGAGGGGCAACAATTATTTCAAAATGAGGAACTGCCTAAATTAATTGAAGAATACGAAATAGGAAAAACAACAAAATCGATTATTGTTGGAGATTTGAATTATACACCGTTTGATAAAGCATTAGCACACCCCAATTTTTTAAATACAACTAATGATAAAAGCATTATTGAAAAATTTAAAACAAGAAGTATAAAAGACAAAGAAGTGAGATTTTTTTATAATCCTATGTGGAATCTTTTGGGAGATTATGGATATGATAAAAAGCGAAAAAACGCTGGCTCATATTGGTATGCAGACGATGTAGAAAAATTTCACTGGAATCTATTAGATGGCGTATTATTAAGCCCGCCTATAATGCGTAATATCAACATTAAATCAATAAAAATTCTTTCAGAAATAAATGGTAAAAACTTAATCAAAACAAAAATTGAAAAACAAACAGAATCATTGCTAGCTGAAGGGTTTTCAGATCATCTACCTGTTTCATTCACTTTTAATGCATCTTAATATGGAAAACAATATATGGGAGTTTGGCGAAAATACTGTTTTGGATGAAACCCCTTATGAAATTCTTGATAAATACGCTTCTCAATTAAAGGGTAGTACAGGCTTTATTGAAGGAAAGGTTACAGAACTTATTTCTGATTCAAGAAAAGAGGTTATTTATGCCTTGTATTTGGTTGTTCCAGAATTAAAAAACTATAGCTATCGTCTTATTGAAGTTGTGCAGCCAAATGCCTTTACCTTCTATCCCGTAACGATGAAACTTTTTGGTAAAGCGGATGGTAATATTGTTGAACTGCCTAAAGTGGATTTCAAGAATTTTGAAAAACAATTAGTCGATTTCATTAAAAGCCCAGTTACGAAAGGAATTTTGCAAAGTTTAAAAACACATATTGAAATTGTAAAAAAATATAACATATGATCAGAGCTTGTAAAAAATGAAAAAGAAGACCGGCAATATCAAACTGGAATTTGATAAAGAACTGGAAAATTCAGCTATAGAAACTTTGTTTCCAGAGAAGCTTGATAACGCGAATAAGTTTCTCACTAATGCAAAAAAACCATCTGATTTTTTGGGCACAGTAAGTCTGGAAGAAGGCGAAAAATTTCAGGAATACATAAACCAAAGCCGCAATGACTGGGAAAGGGACGCTAGGTAACTCACCCCTCCGCCTCCATCCCTTTAAACAGCTCCGCAACATTCAGCGAAAATCCTTCTAATACCAATTGAGCGTCAAAATACGGCATTAAAAGTTGCCATGTAGTGCTTGAACCCTTTGATGGATTTTATTGTTTCCTGTTTAATATTTTTCACCAGGCCCGTTACCTTATCTGATAGGTCATCAAGAGTTTTAAAAACCTCTGCGGCAATCTCGTCTTTGAAGTAATCCCATATTTTTTCGGCAGGATTAAGTTCGG
>CAIRTW010000017.1 GCA_903881585.1 uncultured Bacteroidota bacterium
CATCATAATACATATCCTGGGCTATGAGTATCTTGTTTACCTTCTTGCCTGCAGGGCCGGTCTGAATAGTCACCAGCGTATGGCCGAGTATATTTTTCGCTACCCGCTCCACGTCCTCCGCACTCTTCACTACCTGTACCCCACTCTGCTCGGGCACCTCTACCATACGGCCCTTGCCGCGGCCACCCGCATGTATCTGCGCCTTGATCACGGCAAACTTCGTTCCGTTCTCCGCTGCCATTGTCTTGTATGCATTCACCGCATCATCCACTTTAGATACGGCTATGCCTTCCTGTACCGGAACTTTATAGTGCTTCAGTAGTTCTTTAGCCTGGTATTCGTGCAAGTTCATTTTCGAGAGCTGTTTTTAGTGGGGCGAAGGTAATAATTAATGTGGGAATTTGAAGATGTGGAAATTTGAAAATGTTCCTGCGGGAGTAAGGAGAATGGAATAGTATGCAAATATTAGATATGCGGGTCGGGGAAATGCCCCCGTACCGGATGATAATACCTACTCGAATGTTATATTATATACCGCAGTGTCGATCGTCAGCTTAAGGAGATTGTCGCAGGTGCCGGGGCCGAAATCCAGCGTACGGGTACCTGATGTGAGTGCCGGGCTTGTCACTGTTGCCACACCACTCTCCACAAAAGAACAGCCCTGCGCCACCTGCACCGGGCTGGTGATCTCATAGGTAAAAACGTGGCCATTGGCGCGGGTGAGCGTAGCGCTGCCGGTAGCCGTGTACACATCATCGGTTCTACTGGGCGTTGCGTTGCCTGCGATGATGGTTTCCACCCGGGTCCCGGTCCAGGTTGTAACACTGTCTGATGGTGTGACCAATGAATCATTCATTGTTACCAGGAAATGCAGTTGTCCGCTGGAACCGGCGCCAATGTCGGTTACCAGTTTTTTGCCAGTCACCTGTATGTCATTCACAAAGTAGTTGCTATAAGTAATGGTATGCTGGCTGCCGCTATCGCTGAACTGGCCGGTAAATGAAACGACGATAGTGCCCCGCCTGCTTCTTCCGTCAAGGCATGTACAGTCATCTACACCAAACCTGATCACGATCTGGTGGGGCGACGAAACCGTATCTATGCCCACGGTAGCGCAACTGCCTAATGTGGTGCGCAGCAGCGCACCATTATAAGTAGCGCCCGCGGAGTTCACTATAGAGATCACATCTACATTCACCCACTCCAGTTTTGAGACATCTGCTGCATAGCCATTACTATCTTCGGCAACGGTGAGCACGGGAGGGGTATTTGTAGTAGTTGTGGTGGTGGTAGTTACCGTTTGGCCAGACTTATCGTGACAGGCAGAACTAGCCAGCGCGAGCACCACACCAACTACATAATATTTAAGGGCCTGTTTGAATTTCATTGGATTAAAAATAGGGAAAATTTGGCGGGAACCTATGAGTAAAATGGGTGAGCAAAGAGCAATGTCCCATTTCCATCAAATATTTTCAGTACATATATGGGGCATTTGTCATTTTCTGTATTTTCATTATAAGGATTTACTGCAGCCAATCTCCGCTGACTTATTACTATTTATCTTCATTTCCCATCGTACCCCGTTAATCTGTGTTTTGGGGCATTTCATTTGTTGGACACTGGCAATTTTCAATTTACCCAGCTGGGCGTAGTGTTCCACTACGTCCTTGCGGAGGCCAATCTCTGATTGGCGTAACCTCGGGTCATTGCTTTTTCTATGGCTTATTCCTACGCCTCTTCCTGAGTTCTTCTATATCGGTAATATCCTTTTCTCGTTCTTCCGGGATGTTCCGCAAGGTATCCACTCGTCCTCGTTTGCAACGAGGATGCACCGGACCAGCGTCTGCGACGCCAGTATCAGCCAAACAATCCGTTGCTTTGCCAACTATAAACGCCAGTATGTTGTTGCAAATAAGTCACGTGGCTGCCAATCGCCGATCTTGAAATTGTCATTTCGGTAAGCGTTGAAAA
>CAIRTW010000018.1 GCA_903881585.1 uncultured Bacteroidota bacterium
CATTCAGAATATCCTGCAGCACCCGGCAAGCCCGACGTTATTCATGATGACCTGATGATCGTTTATCCTGATTATTCGGGCACGCCGTCAAAGGCCATTTATTTTGACAACGAAGGCCACACGATCAATTATGCAATAACCTATGCCGATAACACCATCGTGCTCACCAGCGATAAGATACCCAACGTACCCACTTTCCGGCTTACCTATTCGCTGCTGCCAGAAAGTGTTGTAAACACAAAATTCGAAATGTCGCAAGACGGCACCAGCTTCTCAACATATGTAGAAGGAAAAAGCAAGAAGAAACACAACTAAGGCTCCCAACTATATCTCGCGGACTCACGACTTATGACTCACGACTGACTTAAAACCCATTCTTCTTCGCATATTCCTGCTGTATCTCTGTAAATTTCGAGATAAGATCAGCTTCTCTTTTTGCGTCCTTGTCACCTATCTGGAACAAAACAGCTATTTCACTGGAAGGTGTTTCGGGCTTTAATTTTTCAAATAGCACCAGGTCGTTGTGGACCATATTTTTCTCGTAGCCCAGCACGGCAAGTTCGGCGCGGCGTAGTTGTTCAGAGCCACCAGTATCGGTCAAATGTTTCACACTTCGGCCGCAGGAGTCTATATAGTCTTCGTATTGCCGCCGCACTGGGCCTATCCTGGTATAGTCTTTATCTTTTATTGCCCCACCGATACAAACACCAAGGGCTTTCCCCCTCGCAAAAACACTATCGTTAATGGCAAGAAGGGTATTGCTGAGTTTTTGCGCCTGCTCCTTAACAGGTGAACTGCACGAAAAACAGGCAACGATCAGGATAAAGGAAAGAATACCAATGGTTCTCACTATTTTAGACATTTGTTCAAATATACAATGCTTATATTTTGCAGAAAGGGCAAAATAAAAAGCAACATGACCACAGTTATTGCAGTCATATTGCTTTAAAAAACTGAATTCTATTTTACGATACCAGGAAGGGTGTTACCAGAGTTACTACCTCAGACATGGTAAGTGGCTCATCAAATGCTTCAGTAGCAGTGTTTGTGGACGTTGTTCCGCTGGCGGCTGGCAGTGTAAGTATGTTTACCGATAGCTGTACCGTATTGTCCTCTCCTGCATAATTTGCCGCTACTGCGTTTGCAGGCGCTACACCGCCGGTTATCCAGGGCTTAGGAACTAAAGAATTAGTATCGGTAGCGCCGGACAACCTGCGTATGTACCGGATGTGCGATGCGTGGCGCGCTTCAACAGAATGTATCTGCAATGCAGCCGTTAGCACATCAAGATTGGTCTGCAATGCGCTCGCCTGGCCTTTATATGCCCGTACACCAGTATCTTCAAATGTCTGCGACACATCAAGGAAAGTTGCATAATTGGTGAACACGGTGGGGAAGGTACCTCCGGCAGTAAAGTCATAAGTCAAAGGCGAGTATGGGTTACCTGCTGTGTAGTGGGAAGGTGTATAGGGAGTTCCACCGAGGCTCGTTATTGTAGAAATAAGGAAATTCACATGCTCCAACTCATGGCCCTCTATCGTTTGAAACGAAGGCTGATCCGTAGTGGGTATCATTAGTGTCGCAGTGTTATTTCCCTGGTGATAGAAATTGTATTCCAGGTACTCCAGCGTGAGTGCAAAGTTCAGTACGTCCACTACGGTATCTGAAGTCTTGCCATATGCTTTTTTGAACATCGATCCCAAAGCAATAGGCAATGCGGCTACAGCCACTTTTGAGCCGAAGCTCTTCAGAATACCACGCCGGCTGTCGAGTTTACTATAAACTTCAGGGTCAACTTTTTCTATTTCGTCAAATATTTTTTTCAGGTCCATGATGTAGATTTTATCTGTTAGGTAAATTGCTTGCGTTAAGTTTAGATGATAAGTATTTGCTGGCTGTTGCCAGTACTGCTGCCGGCGTGGCTTCTGCGTCAAGGCCTGAGGCACTTACAGCCGAGCTGCTTGCGAAACTGTTGAAAGACAACAGGTCGCGGATGTAGCCTGCATGGCGTGCTTCTACAGATACTATTTTGCCCGCTACGCCCAGGTACGTCGGATCAGTGATCAGTCTGCCTGCCCCGTTATATGCAGATACCCCAAGGTCTTCAAAAGCCTGCGCTGTGGTAAGCACACTGTTCCGGTCGGAAAATGTAATAGACGAAAAGTTCACAGTAAGCGCTGGGATTGTTGAGCTGCCAAGCGCCGCCTTAAAAAACTCCCTGTGTGCGATCTCATGATCACGAATGTCAGTAAGCAATGCCAGTTCATCTGCAGACATACCCGTGTAGGGGCTGCTGATTACATGCGTGTAAAATGCAGCTTCAAGCTGCTCCAGTGCATAGGCGTAGTTCAGAACACCTGTATCTCCTGACCCCAGGTTTATACCGCTGTCGCTGGATTTGTGACATGCAGCAAATAACATTCCCGCCCCTACAAGCCCTCCGGACATCTGGAAAAATTTTCTTCTTGATGGATTTGCCACACTATTAAAGTAGCCGGTATCCTGATCCTCAGTTAAGATCTCTTTTTTCATGATTTTGATTTATCAGATAAACAATGAATTTCTATGTTGTGCAATAACTGTTTTCTTGTTAAGTAAAAACTGTGCCGCACCCAATTGGGTTCCATTTGTTTTCCTAAATTCTGCTGTAAGTGATACGGCGTTTAATATTGCAGGTATTGATCATCATGTCTTTACGAAGGATTACTTTTTATAAATGTATATGCACCTATTATTACTCTAATATGTGGCGAGTGCTATTTATTTGTAGAAAGCTAATTAAGGTTTGGGGAACAGTTAGGGGAAAAGTATCACGTGGCATATCACTGCTACTCACCTAACTTTGCGCCAATTAAAAAAAAATTATGGGCAAAATAGCCATTAATATAGCCACCGGCAGCATACAAAAAGAAGAGATCATTGTGGGCATTGACCTCGGCACTACAAATAGCCTTATTGCTATTGTAAGAGGAGATACGCACGAACCTATTGCACTCAAGGAGATAGATGGCCTTGCACTGGTACCGTCTATTGTTCACTTCGATGAATACGGAAATGTTACGGTAGGCAACCCGGCAAAAGAGCTGCTGATCTCGGAGCCGGAGCGCACCATATATTCTGTAAAGCGCCTCATGGGTAAATCTTATAATGATGTAGGCCGCGATGCTGGTTTCTTTGCCTATAACATTATCGACGATAACACAGATGCGCTGGTGAAGATACAGGTGGGGCAAAAGTTCTATTCACCTATAGAGTTGTCGTCCTACATTTTGAAGGAGTTGAAGAAAAGGGCGGAGCACATTTTAAAAGCAACTATCAGCAAGGCGGTAATTACGGTGCCTGCCTACTTCAATGATGCCCAGCGGCAAGCCACCCGAGATGCAGGCCGCCTGGCAGGGCTGGATGTATTGCGCATCATCAACGAGCCCACCGCAGCCAGCCTGGCCTATGGCCTGGGTGCAAAAAGCAGCGAAGAAAAGACCATCGCGGTTTACGACCTCGGCGGGGGCACATTCGATATATCCATCCTTACCATTAATAACGGCATTTTTGAAGTGCTCTCCACGCATGGCGATACCTACCTGGGCGGTGATGATATGGACAATCTATTGGTAAGGTATTGGCAGGAAGATGGCGGTGAGGGTAGCTCTGATCTTGGTTTTGGCAGTTCTATAGATAAAACGCTCATGCAGCAACTGCGGGTGACTGCTGAACAAGCCAAGATACACCTCACCAGCAATGATGTTTTTGAAGGAGAAATAAATGGTAAACAGGTTCGCATAACCAAACAAGAGTTCAATGATCTGATCCAACCGCTCATAGACCGCACCATCACCTCGTGCAGGAATGCTATGAAAGATGCCGGACTTACTACACAACAAATTGATGCTGTAGTGATGGTAGGCGGCTCTACCCGTGTGCCGCTGGTAAAAGAAAGTGTAAGCAAGTTCTTTGGCAAAGCAGTTTACGACCAGTTGAACCCCGACGAAGTCGTGGCCCTCGGCGCAGCTGTGCAGGCGGACATACTCGCTGGTAACAATACCGAAATGTTGCTACTGGATGTTACGCCGCTTTCGCTGGGCATAGAAACGATGGGTGGCCTCATGGATGTGCTGATACCCCGTAATTCTAAAATACCTATGAAGGCCGGCCGCCAATACACCACCCAAAAGGACGGGCAGGGTGGTATGCGCATATCGGTGTTCCAGGGTGAGCGCGACCTGGTGCAGGATAACCGTAAACTGGCTGAGTTCAACCTCACTGGTATACCAGGTATGCCGGCGGGTATGCCCAAAGTGGAAGTATCCTTCCTGATAGATGCGGATGGAATACTCAAAGTGAGCGCCACAGAGCTGCGCAGCGGCACCGCCCAAAGTATAGATGTAAAGCCACAGTATGGCCTCACGGATGAAGAAGTGGAGAAGATGCTGCTGGATTCACTTACTCATGCAAAAGACGATATCAAAACAAGAGCATTGGTAGAGGCCGCAACCGAGGCGCAACAGATGCTGGATACCACCGAAAAATTCCTCACCAAGTATCGCGACGCATTAACCGAAGAAGAAATAACCATAACGAACGAGCGCATGCAGATACTTCGCGTTGCTATAACTGCTAAAGACAAAGACCGCATACAGCACGAAACAGAAATACTCAATGATGTTTCCCGCCCCTATGCGGAGCGGGTAATGGAAGGCGCGCTGAAGGATGCTATGAAGGGGAAGAAGATTATTTAGTAGGCTTTTCGCCTATTTATTGAGGGATATTTTTCAGTAAAGTCTGTAATTCTTTGTCGGTGAGGTTTTCTTTTTCCGATTTGTCATAAATTGACAATAGGTAAACAACCTCCTCAATAACTACGACATTGGCAATGATTCTTGCTCCTCCGGACTTTCCTTTGCCTTTCGATGCAATACCTATTCTTATTTTATAACAATTGTTCCCAATTGAGTCACCCTGTTCTGGAGTGTGCTTCAAGTCATTAATAAGAATAGCCAATTCATTCTTAAGTGAAGCATATTTTTTGATGAGGCGTTTGCCTGTCGCTCAAAAATATCAATAGTTTTAACGTTATAGCTCATTTATAAAATCTTCTGCGTTACGGGCTTTTTTCTTTCCGGCGCGAATTAGCTTCATTTCGTTAACCGCCTCTTTTATTTCATCCATTAACTTTATTTTCTCATCGCTAATAGGCTTGGCTTTTACATAAGAAAAATTACGCAAAAGCTCCATTATAAATTCAGCCTTATTGTCTTTTATGTCGAGTAACACTTTCATGCTATTATTATTTATGGTATTAAAACATAAAGCTAATCCAATATTTTCAAACCCTTTAACCTGCCCCTAAATATTCTAATGTCCGGGTTTTTAGTCTGCGTTAAAGTCTATGGCCCGGTCTAAAAGTGAGGGTCTCCTTCTTTGGTGTAGAAGTTTAATTCTACTACGTATTTGTATTTAATGTCCCTGTTTCCGTCCCGGTCTGTTATTATATAGCAATCCTCACCGTGGACCTTCGTACCCCCTTCCACTGTTCCGAATTTTCTCCATTTGTTCCCTATCTTCTCATAAAGCGTTATCCCCTGTCTTATCCAGCCTTGTTTATATTCGCTAGTCTCATGTTTGTATATCTGGTTTGGTTCCGGTGGCGAGGTCTTAAAAGTGTCGGGATATTTTTCCCCCTTTATCGCGTCAGTCTGTCGGGCTTTATTTTCTTCGTTAATATTGCAGGTCCGTATATAAAATAGGCAAGAAAGGAGGGTAACTCCTATTATCAACCCTCCGATTACCACACCAGCAGTTTTATAGGATTTTGCTTCTCCATTTTGTGGTAATTCGTTATTTATAGTGCCGTTGCCAATTTACGTTTTTACTTTCTATTTCCTCGTTCGGTGCACAAAGTGTCATTTTACATTTAGTGTTATAAGACATTTCTTTTCCGCATAAAAATAAAATACGCCAAAACCCCTGCCGCAATTATCCCCAGTGATGACAAAATGAACTCTATTTTAATAGTGGAATAAATAAACAGCCAGATAATAATAGATAATATTGCCGGCAACGGAAATAAAGGCATCTTATAGGGTCGCTCATCATCAGGTTTTTTATAGTGCCAATATAGCAGTCCTATAGCCTGTGATACAAACTGCACTAGTATGCGCATGGCAAGTATTGCCGTGATCACATCGCCCAGCTTAAACAGCAGGCTGAAAATAAATCCAACTCCGCCCACCGCCAGCAAGGATATATGCGGAAACTTGTACCGCGGATGCACCCTCGCAAAGACGCTGAAGAAATTCCCATCAAGCGCTGCGGCATAAGGAATGCGCGAGTAGCCCAGTATGGCCGAGAACAGCGACGAAAGAGCGATGATAAGAATGAGCAGGGTAGCGACCTTCGCAACGGTATCATTGTAAATATGGCTGAAGTAGATACTGGCTACAAAGTCAGAGCTAGCCACCGTTTGCCACGGTAGTACACCGAGTATCACCGTTTGCATACACAGGTAAAATATAGCGATCCCGGTTATCGATAGGAAAATACTCCGCGGTATATTTCTCGCCGGGTTTTTTATCTCGGCCCCCAGGTGGCACACATTGTAGTAACCCAGGTAAGAGTAAACAGATTTTAGCGAAGCCTGCCCTATAGCCACATACAGCAGCGAAGATGCACTAAATCCATCAAAATGAATATTGAATGCCTGCGCCGCATTGAAATGCGGAATACCGGATGCGATCAGCCATATAATAGTGCCGGCCGTAACCACCCACAACACCACTGATATTTTCCCGACGTTCTTAATGTTTCTATACAGAAGCCCGATCAGCAGGATCACCAAACCGCCGCTTACCATTCTCTTTTGAACAGCGGTCAGCGGCACCAGGTAAGAGAAGTAATTAGCAAACCCGATTGCGCCGCTGGCTATTACAAGCGGAGCCTGTAGTGTAGTCTGCCAGATAAACACGAACGACATCAGCCGCCCGCCCTTTCGTTCCCCAAACAGTTTCTGTAAGAAGACATAGCTGCCACCAGCCTCGGGCCATTTAGCACCCAACTCAGCCCAAACCATGCCATCCGCAAATGCGAGTAACGCACCAACTAGCCATGCAATGATACTGGCTGGCCCGTGCATCATAGTCACGATCATAGGGATGGTCACAAACGGCCCTATGCCCACCATGTCTATCATATTGATAGCCGTGGCCTGGCTTAATGATAAGCCCCGTTCCAGTTTGTGTTCGTTAGTTTGAGACAAGCAAATGAATTGTTACACAAAATAGAGAATGCGGCGGTCAAATCATAAATGCCCCTATTGTCGTAATTTATTTTGCCAATTTATCTTTATATCGTAATATTGCAATGAAGCGATTGATATGGGCATCAGCAAGACGGAGTTATTCACAAAAAAGCAAAATGAGCTGGCTAACATAGCAAAGGTGCTGGGTCATCCGGCCCGCATCGCTATACTGCAGCACCTCGTGAAAATAAATGCGTGCATCTGCAACGATCTTGTTGCAGAGCTGGGCCTTGCGCAGCCCACCATATCCCAGCATCTCAAAGAGCTGAAGCAAATGGGATTGATACAAGGATCGATAGAAGGCACAAGCGTTTGCTACTGCATTGACGCTAAAGTTTGGGAAAAGTATAAAAAGCTGTTTGGCGACTTTTTTGTAGAAATAAAAACAATTGACAAATCCGGCTGCGGGCCGGAATGCTGCTGATATTCGGTTTCAGCTACCGCAATGATTTCACTTTAAACGCAAAAAATGACATCGAATAGAGAGCAAGAGTTAAAAGAACTCGTAAGACAGAAATATAGCGAGATCGCGCTGCAGGATAAGGAAACTAATGCCAGCTCATGCTGCGGATCGGGTTGCTGTAGCACGGAGGTATACAACATCATGAGTGAAGATTATGACCAGCTTCCCGGTTATAGCGCTGATGCTGATCTTGGCCTGGGTTGCGGCTTACCTACAGAATTTGCACAGATAAAAGCCGGCGATGCTGTAGTAGATCTCGGCAGCGGTGCAGGAAATGATTGTTTTATAGCGCGGGCTGTAACCGGTGAAACTGGCAAGGTGATTGGTGTTGATTTTACAGAAGCCATGATAGACAAGGCGAGAGAGAACGCAGGGAAGCTTGGATTCAATAACGTAGAATTTCGTTACGGGGATATTGAGAAGATGCCCATTACCGCTAACGCAGCAGATGTGGTGGTTAGCAATTGCGTACTCAACCTGGTACCGAACAAGAATAATGTGTTCAAGGAAATTTTTAGGGTACTGAAACCCGGAGGGCATTTTAGTATCTCTGATGTCGTGCTTGTTGGTGCGCTGCCTGATAAGCTGCGTAGCGCTGCCGAGATGTATGCCGGCTGTGTATCTGGGGCTATACAGAAAGATGAATACATGGGACTCATCACAAAAAATGGTTTTAAAGAGGTCGTCATTCAGAAGGAAAAAGCAATAGTAATGCCAAATGATATTCTTTCCTCTTATTTATCAGCAGATGAGATTGCTGCATTCAAGGTAAGTGCTGTCGGCATCTATAGCATCACCGTATTTGCTAAAAAACCGCAAGCCTGCTGCGGGCCTGACTGTTGTAACTAAACTACACACATGAAAAAATTGCTCGCAGAAATTTTAGGTACTTATGCGCTGGTTTTTGCTGGTACCGGAGCCATTGTTATCGATCAGCAGTTTCATGGTGTCATCACTCATGTAGGTATTGCTATTACTTTCGGGCTCATTGTGATGAGCATGATCTATGCTTTTGGTGATATATCCGGGGCGCATCTCAATCCCGCGGTGAGTATAGCGTTTACTGTTGCCGGCCGTTTCCCTTTAAAAGAAATGTTGCCTTACATTCTTACGCAGTTTGCAGGTGCGTGTTTAGCGAGTGTTACTTTAAAACTCATGTTTCCCGACAACCTGTTTTTAGGCGCAACTATGCCTTCTGGTACAGAAATGCAATCGTTTATCATGGAACTGATCCTTAGTTTCTTCCTCATGCTGGTCATCATCAATGTTGCATCAGGCAGTAAGGAGCAGGGTATGTTTGCCGGCCTCGCTATTGGCGCTGTGGTAGCGTTGGAGGCGATGTTCGCAGGGCCCGTTTGCGGTGCTTCCATGAACCCTGCCCGTTCATTTGCTCCTGCAATTGTCAGCGGCCACCTGGAGCATATATGGATATACTTGTCAGCTCCCGTTGTTGGTGCGGTGGCCGCCGTGCCGGTCTTCAGAACTTTAAAGCAAAAATAAAATGAAGAACATACTTTTTGTTTGCATAGAGAATAGCAACCGCAGCCAGATGGCGCAGGCATTTGCAAATATTTATGGAGCTGGAAATGTGCAAGCTTACAGTGCAGGTTCACGGCCATCAGGCAAGGTAAACCCTAAGGCGACATCGGCTATGAAAGAGCTGGGTTACGACCTTTCTGTTCACCAGTCCAAATCGTTGGATGAGCTGCCTGATGTGGAGTTTGACTATGCAATAACTATGGGTTGCGGCGATGCTTGTCCGCTTGTGCGTGCAAAGCACCGGCTGGACTGGAGTATTCCTGATCCCCGCGATATGAACGAAGATGAATTCAGAAAAGTAAGAGACATTATCGGGGATAAGGTAAAAGAAGTATTGAATGAAATAAAGGCAGAAGGATAAAATCCATTAATCCTGACTTACATTTTTCTTATCCCAGTCCACCTTCTTCCATTTATCGCCAACACTGAATAAAAGCAGGTAACGGTCGGCGGGGTGCTTTAGCGTAAGGTCATAGAAATAGCCTACGTTTATCATGTTCACTTTATAATCTGCCGTCTCATAGCTCTGCGCCCCGTGCCCTTCATACCACCACCAGTTGCCGCCGTGGTTCAGGCTCACACGCACCATACTGTCATTAAGCACCTTTACATGTGCGCCACCATAGTCCGTCGCCATGTTGTAGGATACAACATCATAGATCGTGTTCTTTTCAACCGTATCGGTATATATCTCCCGCATTATTTTAAACATCCCATCCGGTTGAGCGCCTATCATTGGTGCGCCATTCATATTCTCCGGAATGTCCAGTAGCAGTACGGTTTTATCAGTTTGGTTAGGGAAATTACGCAGCAACTTTGTGTTGATAACATCCGATTGTATCCAGTATGTATTAACAGTGATCAGAAAATACAGGTTGAGATCGAAGTAAACACAAAACAAGGCGATAAGCAGGTACCGGTTCTTTACCAGTCTCGCTATCAGCAGCACGATCAGTAAATACAAAAACGGGTCTGCAAAGTAGGTGTACCGGTCATAAAAGATCAGCAAAGAAGCATCAGGAAACGACAGCGGTATCACAAAGCAAATTGTGATAATGGAAAAAGCGAAAAACAGGAACATCGCTTTACCCTCATAGCTGATCTTTCTGAACTGTACAGCCACATACACAAAAACAGAAGCGAGCAATGCATACACAGCAACGAGCACCCACATCGACTCGAACAATGAGTACACAGCTTTTTTTGTTTCAAAAGAAAAATAACGGCCCAGAAACAAAATATGGAAAAGGTACTTTGGCAGTTTCGACAGATAGTCGGTTAGCGTCTGGTTGATCTCAATTTTATGCGGATGCAGGTGTTTATAGGTCAGCTTAAGTGCAATAAAGTAAATACCCAGTAGTATAGCCTGCGGGAGCACGAAATACAAAACCGTGCGCCGGAATACGCTCTTATCATAGTTGAGTGCATAACGGTAGTAAAAGGCAATAAGTAAAACAAATACAGGAACCAGGTAAAATATCTCCAATGTCAGCGAGGCCATTGCAAACAGCAGCACGGCCCCCCATATATACTTACTGCGCTGGGTATGCTGGTATTTCTGCACCCACAGCATGATCAGCAGGATGAACAGGAAGCACTGCAGGTAATGGTAGTATGCCTTGCATACAATGATCTCGGAAATGTGCGGTGATACTGTGAAAATGATAACGCTGCAAAACGCTATCAGCCGCGCATTCTTAACGCCTGAATCTTCAAGAATATTGGTAGGAAAAAATAAAGAAGAGCAATGCGTTTATCGCCTGTAACGTAATATACAACACGGTCCACAGCCACGGATTTATTCCCCACAGCTTATAAAACACAACATAGTGGAGCGTGAACAATTGATAAAAGCTCTGGTCGGTAGATGTGGTACGGTTAATAAAATCCCAGAAGCCCTGGTGTTTCAAATGATATAGGAACCCAGCTCCGTCAATAACCCAGCCCGCCTTGCCCGCCGGTATGTACAATACAAACGTAAGCAGCCATAGCAGGATGAATACCCATAGGTTTTTATTACCGGGAAGCCTTGCTATTAAGCTGTTGATCATTGTATCGTTACTGTATTTTTTTAAAATTTACTATTAATATTGGTCCTCTTTGTTGTTCCAGTCAACCGTTCGCCACTGTCCGGCGATCGAATACAACAACAAATACTTGCTTGCCGGATGTTTTAATGTCAGCTGAAAGCTGTTGCCATCCTTCATCATTTCAAGCTTGTAATCTTCGTTATCATAGTTTCTGCAACCCATCGATTCATACCACCACCAGGTTCCCCATTGATTGAGTATCACTTTGACCGTGCTGTCATTTACAACTTTTGCATGTGCGCCGTCTATCTGGGAGAGCATATTAAAAGCGGCTGCATCATATATTTTGTTCGGCAACTTTTTTCCGGCAAACAGTTCGTACATCATCTTAAACTGTCCATCTGCCTCGGCGCCTATCATCGGCACACCTTCCATGTTCTGGGGCAGGTTCAGGAGTACCACGGTCTTATCGCCCGGATCTGGAAATTCCTGCAGCAGCCTGTTGTCAACATAGGTCGCATGTTTCCAGATCAGGTTTTCCCTCATTGTAAAGTACACATTACCCAGCCCAAACAAGATCAGCAGGCAAATGCGAATGATCTTAGCGGGAATATAACTTATCAGCAGTACCAGCAACATATAAATAAAAGCGTCCAGGAAATAGGTGTATCGGTCATAGACTACCAACTGGATGACCGGGAATTCGAGGGGCATTATGATGACAACGCTCATCATTATCCAAACGAACAGGAGTACACTCGCACGGCCTTTGGGGCTCAACATTCCCATTCCGGAAACGAGGCCAAAGCATATAAGCACGAAAACGTTGTAGAAAATTATTAGCCCGGGTATTGACCCGATCACCTGGTAAACCTGCATACGCACATCCTGCGGAAAGAACCTGCCAAAAAACAGCACATGAAAAATATAACGTGGAGCTTTGCAGATATATACCGAGAAGGGCTGCCAGGTATGCTCCCCAATATGTGCCAGCTGGCCATGATACCATATCCGCAATACGATAATGTGCAGCACAAAGATCACCAGCTGCGGTAAGAAAAAGCCGGTCAGTGTCCTTTTGAAAACCTGTTTTTCATAGCCCAATGCAAGACGGTAGTAGGCAGCCAGCGCCAGCACGAACCACGGTGTCAGGTAAAAGATCTCCAGCGAATAAGACGAACAGAAATAAACGATTCCTGCCAGGAGTACATATTTTTTTTGCTGCTTTTGCTGGAATTTTTGTACCCAGTACAATATCAGCAGGATAAGCAAAAAACCCTGCAGGTAGTGAAAGGCCGCTTCCCAAACAATGACCTCAGATATATGCGGGCAAACCGTGTACAAAACCACTGCGGCAAATGCCATTCCCCCGCCTTTCTTCATTCCCGAATCATCAAATAGCTGCCGGCAGATAATGAAGAAGAGAAAAGCATTGGTAACATGCATGGTTATCATTAATACGTGCCACGCATACGGATTGGCACGAAACGCCTTGTAAAATATATAGGTGGTCAGCTGGGTAAACTGGTACAGGCTGGGAATCCCTGATTGTGCATTATTGATATAGTCCCAAAAGCCAAGAGTCCTGATATTGTGCAGCCATCCTGCCGAGTCAATTACCCACCCCGCTTTTGCAGCGGGCAGGTATAGGACGAACGTGATCAGCCACAAAACAGAAAACACCACAACGTTCCTGCTGAGGAACTGCTCGTAAGGGCTTTTATGCGGCGCAGGAGTGCTGGTATCCAATCGGTAAGGTTGTAAACAAATATAGGTCAATCCTGTGCAATATTCTTTTTGCTACATCCCAGCATATTACCCGCTTCTTTATTGTTTCATTAGCTGTTCATTCACCACGTCCAGCCACAACTGCTTGCCCTTAAAATTCCAGTGCGTATCTCCGGGTAAAAAATACAGATCACTTGATTTTTTGAACACGGAGTAAATATCTATCACCTTCATCTTTAGCCGCACGTCATTTTGTATCAATGGAATAAGATTGTTATAACCCTCTGGCTGAACTATGGTAGCAGAGTTGGGTATTATAGACAGGTACACTTCGCTGAAACCTTCTTCTTTATAATGAGCATATATCTTGTTGAAATTATTCACTATGCCGGTTATATCTGAATTGTTGACCGGAACATATGAGCTGCCTATATCAGTCTTTGATACGGTCTCCTTCAGGAATAGAAAATTCCTGTCTTCCGAGATCATTGCATCGCCCGAAGCCCGGTTGAAGATGTAATAGTTAAGCGCTGCCTTGCATTCAAACACAGGGATGATAAAATTGTAGTTGAACAGGTTGCATTGCAGGTTTTGGTTGATATACTTATTGAAGAAGTTATCAACGCTGAGCTGGGGCAGAATGGATGCCTGGCAGCATCGTGGCACTGGCGCATATAGTGCTGCAGTTTTGCCGGGTTTTACAGCTGTGTCTTTTAGTTCATCAAATATTTGCAGGCCCCCAAAGTATGAGCGTACGTACCGCTCTGATACTTCTATCAGCAATATATTTTTCCGGGAGCTGTCCAGATGGTATTTCAGGCCATGGTTCCTGTCTACAGGATAGTATGCCGACAGGCACGCAAATGCGGTATCTTGCAAATGATAGATATAGCTGTCTCCGTGAAGGTACAGAGCTGTATTGGCGGCCTTGCAATCTGGTTTCTTTACAGGCGTATTTATCTTTGGTGAGCTGAATTTTTTTACAAAATCAAGATAACAAAGGCTCACCAGGTCGCCATGCAGGCAGGGGTAGGTCCCCCACCATTTTTCTGAATCCCTTTTTTCCGAAATATATTGCATTGCACTTCGGGAAGTGGAGATAACCAACACGCCCAAACCAAATACGATCAATATATCCCTTACGGTCTTTTTCAGCATACCTTAAAATTGAAAGTATATAAATTGATTTTCGGTAAACACACCAAGGAAATAACAGATAATAACCATCAAAATTGTATAAGTGTAAAAACGTTTATTGTTCTGAATAAAGTGCCCTGGCAATAGTTTCTCACGCATCAGCAAAATAGCGATAAGCAAAACTGAAAATAAAAGTTCAACGCGGCCAAGCCCGACATAATTGGAACCACCTTTGAACTCAAATATCTTTTTAATATAGCCCCAGGCTCCCCTCACATTTTCCGACCGGAAAAATATCCAGAGAAATGTGACCAGAATAAAATTAAGGGGTATCCACATTATAGAATTTCGTTTATTCTTTTGCTCTTTTTTATCCTTCTTCATTCCGGGGAAAAATATTACCAATATACCATGAAGCATACCCCATAAAATAAAGGTTAGGTTAGCGCCATGCCAAAGGCCGCTGATCACAAATACCAGGAACACGTTTACTTTTTGCCTCCCTTCTCCCTTTCTGTTGCCGCCCAGCGGAATGTATAGATAATCGCGAAACCAGCTGGAAAGAGAAATATGCCATCTGCTCCAGAACTCACTGATGTTTCTTGATAAATAGGGTTGATCGAAGTTTTCCATCAACCGGATGTTCATCACTTTTGCTGCCCCAATGGCAATATCTGAATAGCCCGAAAAATCGCAATAGATCTGGAAAGAATAGAAAGCAGCCCCGGCAAACAGCGCAAGTGAAGAGCTCTCAGAGGTATGACCGTAGGTGCGCTCTACGATCATTGCCAGCCTGTCGGCAATCACCACCTTTTTGAAGAAGCCCCACAGCATACGCGCAAGGCCCTCCTTTACATTATTCCAGTCATACTCCCTGAATTCCTTTAACTGTGGCAGCACATTTTGCGGCCGCTCTATAGGGCCGGCCACTAACTGTGGGTAGAACATTACATACAATGCATACACTGCAAAATTTCTTTCTGCGGCCTGGTCTTTCCGGTATACTTCAATAGTATAGCTCATTGCCTGGAACGTGTGAAATGAAAGCCCTATCGGCAACGCCATCTTTAGCATTGGCAACGATAATGGCTTGCCAAAAATGAGAAAGCCGGTATGTATATTGTCAATAAAAAAATTGTAGTATTTGAATATTGCGAGCGCACCTATATTGACAATGAGGCTGAGCACCAGCCATAATTTCCTTGTTTTACCCTCGCTCTCCTCTATTTGAATGCCTGCGAAATAATCAACTATTATTGTGCCGCCCAGTATGAGTACATACCGTGGGATGAATGACATGTAAAAGTAGCAGCTGGCTATAAGCAGCAGCCATACCCTTGCTTTCTGGCTTTTCCGTCTGAAAAACCAGAGCGTGACCACCATGAAGAATACAAGGAACTGGAGCGAGTTGAATGTCATTGATGTAAAGATATTATTTGAAACTGGTTTAGTTCGACGGATGCTGCAGCACTTCATTTACCATATCCAGCCACATCTGCATGCCTTTATTATTCCAGTGGGTATCGCCCGCCCTATACAACGATACCGGGTCCTCAGAGTGCTTAAAAGGGGTGTAGAGGTCGATGAAAGGCATCTTCATTTTCGGGTCGTTTTGTATCCGTGGTATCAGGTTATTATAAGGGCCGGGCTGCAGAATGGTGGCGGGATTGGGAATAGCTGAAAAATATACTTCATCGAAGCCCGCCCGTTTGTAGTGATCATATATAGTATCCAGGGAGGCTACTATAGCGCTCACCTCATTGGTGCCAAGCCGGTCATAGCTGCTGCACAGATTGTTTTGCATCACAGTTATCTTATAGAAAAGAAAATTGCCATCGTCGGATATCACCACATCTCCCGATGCCCGGTTGAACAACGTATAGCTCAGCGCTGCTTTCGCCTGCCTGGGGAAGATAAGGAAATTGTAGTTGAACAAATGGTACTCCAGATTCTGGTTAATGTGAGGGTTAAACACGTCATTTATACTGAAAGGGGTATTTTGCGGGCTCCTTTTCGGCGGGGCCGTGGCAGCCGCCTTGTCTCCATCCGGTTCTTCGTTTACCCGCATATTTTGCAGCAAAGCCGTGCTTCTGAAACGCTCGCGCACAAACCGTTCAGACGCTTCTATGATCAGGATATTTTTCTTCGCAGGGTTCAACGTGTAATCCCGCGTATCATACCTGAAATGATAAAAATAGCCGTCTGTGTTCGAAAATGCTTCTTTGGGTATTTCGCCTGTATAGCTATCTCCGTATAGGTACAGGTCTATGGTTTTGTTTTGCTCCTTTCCCGTTCTGCGAAATGAGTAGTCTTTGGGCGCACAGAATTTTCTTACCTGGTCCAGATAAGAAATAGATGTCAGGTCGCCCCATCTGCCGCTCTGTTCGCCCCACCAGGTTCCATGAAAAAGGAGTAATGATCTCCGCTCCCGTACCCATTCCGACAGGCTCTTTGATGTAGACAGGGCCAATGCGGTAATCCCGGTGAGCACCGCTAAGTAGTCGAGCCTCAAAAAGTCTGTAAGCATTGCTGTTATTGAGTATTGTTAGGAAAAAGGGCGAAAAAAGTTGCAGGGTA
>CAIRTW010000019.1 GCA_903881585.1 uncultured Bacteroidota bacterium
AAACAGAGGCATTTCCCCATGCTGATCGCCGCAATAGTAAGCACAAAATCAGAATTTATCAACTCTTAAAAACTTAGCCGTTGCCCTACACAAGCACCGCCAGCGAAAGCACAACAATATAAATAAATATCAGGATCAGCAAGGTCTTTTTCATGATAGAGCGTTTTAGGGTTAAGGAACTATCTGATAACGGAACTTAAACAGCAAATATTGTGCCGGACTCACATAGCTGCAAACCCGTATCGTTGAGGAGTCGCCAACTGTGGCTATCTGAAAATATATGCTCCGGAAGCATTGGTACAAGGTCCCGCATTTTTTTGTTGCGGGGGGATTTAGGCTTGTTATTTTTGTCCCGTGAAAACGCTTTACCGCATCACCGACCTGTTCCTGTATACCAGCTTATTTACCGCATGCTGTGCCACCGGTCTGTGCATGGCTACAGAGCGGCTTGTGCTCGGCCACCCACCACCTCTTGCCAGTAGTTTACATGCCCTTGTATTTGGCAGCACACTGCTGGTCTACAACACCCCGCGCATTATCCGCAAGCCCGGCGCAGGTGACCTTTTGAAACAGCAATACCGACCCTGGTATTTCACCTTTTTCATTGCCGGCCTTCTGCTGGCAACTGCTGGGCTATACAGGCAGCCCGCATCAGTGCAGCTGGCCTCGGTCACGCTCGGGGTCTTTGCCTTTTCCTATTTCTTGCCACTGTTACCTTTTAAAACTAAAAAACGCCTGCGCGATTTCGGCTGGCTGAAGATCATTGTCCTTGCGGGCGTATGGACAACCGCAACATCCGTGCTCCCTGTGTTATATTGGCAGAAGAACATCAGCAGTTATCCGCTGGAAATAGCCATGCGGCTCATCTTTATTTTCACCCTTTGCGTTATTTTCGACATCCGCGATATTCGTGCCGACATCAGCAATAATATCAACACATTGCCCAATAAAGTAGGGCTCAGGAATAGCTATACGCTTATTAGTTTTACGCTTTTGCTTTTCGTAGCCCTGAGTAGTTGGCAATATTCCCGTTATCCATCTGCAGCCCGACTGGCCGGAGCATTGCTTACCGCCGCCATTACCCGGATCATTGTCACCTACCTGCGCAGGCATCCTTCCGAAAGAGCCTATCTCTTTCTCGCCGATGGCGTTATGATCGTCTACGCAGCGTTGGTTTTACTGATTTGAAAAAGCTCCGGATTTTCCGGAGCTTTTTCAAATTTCGTTTGCTCATTCACTTAATAACTTTGGTAATGATGCAACCATTGTTCCGGATGGCTTAGGCCCGCAAAGCCTATTGCCGCAATTACAATGATGGCAATCACAAGATAAATCCCTGATAGAATTGTTCCGATGATCGCGCATACTCTTCCTGCCTTTAGGTTGTTGTACGAAGAAGGCAGGTATTTCCCGGGTTCCAGGTTGTAGCGCACCGAATCTTTCTTAGCAAGTACCAGCGCGATAATGCCGCATGTGGCCCCCACAACGCCATAGCAAAAGCAGGTTATTATGGAGATAATGCCCAGCACCAATACTGCCGTAGCATTCGGAAGTGCTTCCCTGTGCCCTTCGTTAAAGATATTTGTGTTTCCCTGCGGGTATTCCATGGTTAGAAAATTTTATGATTATAGACTTTGTAAATGTAAAAAGTCAATGTGATAATAGCAACACTAAGCTGAAGAAATACAAGAATGCTTGCTTCCTTGCTGAATTTATACTTCAGGTGCAACGGCAAAAAACCAATCAGCAGCAGCATAGGTACGGTTGCTGGATGATAGTGCAGGCTGGTTTTCAGATCACCCTGCAACAGGCAGATGAAGCTCCGCTGCATACCGCAGCCCGGACAATCAAAGTGCAGCAATGCCCTGGAGGGGCAGGGTAGCATATGCCGTTGCAGAAATGTAATGAGGCTCATTAGGCGAAACCTTGTGATACACGTGCAAGTTAACAAATAAAAGCGGCTGCCTCACACGAAGCAGCCGCTTAAGTTATAATCGGGGGAGATCATCAATTCTTATAATTTCACTACACGCGTCACCTGGCGCACGCCGTCTTTTTCAATCACCACATTATAAGTGCCATACGCCCAGTTGCTGGTATTGATAGTAGCCTTATTACTGGCGGCGTTCATTTCTATGCTGCCACCGCCCATATTTCTGCCCATCACATCAAATACCTGGTAAGAATACGCGCCCGGAAGGGCGTTGTCGATTTGTAAGTTGAGCTCGTTGTTTACGGGGTTAGGGTATGCTGTGACGCTGATGTTTCCTGTTATGCTGGCCACGGCACTAGGTGCAGTTATTTCATTAAGCACAAGTTGAGCAGTATTCCACAAGTCACCGTTATCAGCGCCGCCATTGTTATTAACCGCGTTCAATGCACCAAAAACAGACACGATTCCTGTACCTGAAACAGGTGCCGTCCAGGTAAATGAGTCAATGTACGTAGTGCCTGTTCCACCAGTACCAGATGCAGGGCTCAACCTCATGTTATGCCCAACAACGTTAGCATAAAAAGTTGAAGAGCTCCCTGGGGCGTTCCAATAAGATAAGCCAGCGGGCAAACCGGTTGACTGAAGTGTTCCGGCATTGATCGATGTCGATGCAGTACTTGACGCGGTAGCTCCCTTGGTTGCCGCAACCTGGAATCCCCATTTTGGTAATGAGCTGCTGGTTGTATTTGTGCCGGTGATCTTTACCTGGTAAGTAAAGCCGGGTTTGTAGTGCCCTGTGCCGGACGCTGTCGAAGACGCAACTACGCCGGCAGAGTCCAGTTCAATTACAACGCCTATTCCGGCCGTTGCTGCGCTGCTGTGGCAGCCGCCGCCACTGCTGCATCCTGCTGGGTTGCCCGAAGCTGTGTTTACGTCTGCACCTGAACAATCGTACTGATGTGCCGCAGGGCCCGCCGAATGGCTACTGAACATCAAATAACCTATACCTGCTACGGCGGTAAATAGTAAAATTCTTTTTTTCATTTGTTTTAGTTTTCGTATTGTTTATGTAAAAAGTAAATGTAGCTAATCCAATTGAAACAAACAAAACCATGACAATGTTTTTTTGGAGTTAATAATTTATTAATCCTACCAGTTATGAATTTTATTATCGTTAATTCATCTAATTGCTACGGTTTTTCAGATATTTTGGAATTTAGGCTCCGGAATTTGAATTTTGTGTGCCGCAG
>CAIRTW010000020.1 GCA_903881585.1 uncultured Bacteroidota bacterium
GTACCAAATCGTAACCACCGTTCATTGGATGTCCATCAAACAGTTCAAAATCTACCTTGACGATTGTATCTATTGATGACGAAAAACAGACAGGGCAGTTTCGTGCGTGACTAGTTTGATTCATTTATTATAGTTTAATTTTTCAGATGTCCTATGCTTTGTGAATAGCTTTTTTTACAAAGGCTAAATGTAAAATTTTTTCCCGAATTAACCCTTAGAGCAGTTGGATTTCGAAAAAAGAGAAAACCCCTTAAAGTATTTTCCTTAAGGGGCTTTTTGTAATAAAAATATCAATCTTAACGATCAAGACTGAACTGTACTGTTTTGTTTACATTGTTCGCATGTAGCTTGATAATATAAAGCCCGTTTGCGATGTTATTATTCAATACAAAGGGGCTATTGATAAGTCCATTATTCACATGTAAAATATCGGAGAATACTTTTCTCCCTGTCATGTCCAGAATATCTAATGTTGCATCTTTGCCATCAATTGCATCGGGTAAAGATGCATTAATAGTGAATTCACCTTTGCTTGGGTTAGGCATAACTGTAAAAAAGTCATTCCCATTAACATTACTAACAATTGCTGGCGCATGTACATTGATAACGTAAGTAGAAGTGCCGCACATATTAGAGTAAGTAATGGTATCAATACCGTATCCAACGGCCGTTAACACGCCTGTGGTTGAGCCTACCGTAGCCACCGATGTTGAGCTACTAGTCCATACTCCACCGTCTATCGCTATGCTTAAATTTATGGAAGAGTCTTTTATTACCGATGTTGGCCCCGTTATTGCAGGCATTGTTGTAAAATAGCTGATCTTCCGGATATTGTTATTGTTGATGTCGCATACGTATACATTACCACAAACATCGAATGAGGCACCGCCAGGCTCATTAAACTCCGCAGCAGTTGCAGGCCCGCCGTCACCAGAATAGCCTGGCACTCCAGTGCCAGCAACCGTTGTAATAATACCATTGGTGTCTACCATTCGGACACGGTTATTATAAGCGTCATCAATGAAGATTTGACCGGAGTAGTTAAGTGCCACGGTCGAGGGGTAGTGAAATTCAGCATCTGTTGCAAGACCATAATCACCACTAAAACCCATTGTACCGTTTCCTGCAATAGTGGAGATTTTACCGGAAACATCAATCATACGAATGCGTTGTTCCTGTTGATCTACTATATAAATATTACCATGATAGACTGTAAGATTCGCCGGAGCAGACAACATAGCTGCTGTAGCTGGCCCGCCATCTCCGCTATAACCGATTACGCCAGTTCCGCCTATTGTTGTAATGATACCTGCACTGTTTACTTTCCGCACCCTGCTATTGTGCATATCTGCAATAATAACATTGCCAGAGTCGTCAATACCTACTCCATCAGGATAATTCAGCTCGGCTGATATGGCTGGAATATTGTCTCCATTATAACCGGCGGCACCGGTGCCCGCAACCGTAGTAACGATTCCTGATGTACTGATTTTGCGTATTGCACTATTTTGCTGATCAGCAATGAACATATTCCCCAAATGATCCATTACGATCATGTTTGGAAAGTTAAACGTAGCATTTGTTGCGGCATACCCATCGCCTGAATATCCGGCAGCACCAGTACCGGCGACTGTTGTAATGATACCATTTGTATCAATTTTACGCACAACATTGTTAGATTGATCTGTAAAATAAAGGTTGCCGTAAAAATCCAGGCAAACGTGCGCAGGAGAATTAAGTTTTGCAGCTGTTGCAGGTCCATTATCTCCACTGTAACCCGCCACCGTAGTTCCCGCTATAGTTGTGATTGTCTGCGCATTAGCACCGAAAGACAATACAGAGCCCGCAATAAGCAAAATAATTTTTTTCATCGTTTTATAGATTTTATAGTGTGTGTAATAATTACCAACAAAGTTGCTCATTTTTAATATAAAAGCAAAATATTTTATACATATTTATTTCAAAGGATTTTACAACAAGAACCAAGCAAAATCACGGTAACTACCATATAGGCGTAAATATCAGGAGAAACGTTAGGATGAAGTGGATATATTTGTTTTATCAATGTAATCGCAGCTTAAATATCCAAGGATCAA
>CAIRTW010000021.1 GCA_903881585.1 uncultured Bacteroidota bacterium
AACATCAAAATAAAGCTGTCGCCCAGGTAGATAGTTTTGGGTTTATTTTTCCCGCCTTTTAAAGTATAATTGTACTTGGGGTAACAGTATTTTTCTACTCCTATGGGAAAAATTAAATTCAAAATACGACTAAGATCTGCATCGTCATTCCTGGCAGCAGCAGAATACTGCATTTCTTCAATGGTCAGTTCCGGCATAGATATATTCCTGGTACGTTCGATGTACTTAGTTAAAGAATCGCCACCTAATAACGCGCCATAATTAGTCCAATGCGTGCCTTGTTTGCTAAAGATCAGATTCTTTACGGTATCCTTCATTGCAATAAAATAAGCATTAAAATCTAATTGGTTGATGTGGAGCGAATCTCCCAATCTTTTGAATGTATGATAATTGCTTATTTTAGGCGGCTCCGCTAAACGGAGACAGTCGGGGATCTTTTCAGGCAGATAATATGCTTTAGAAGGTGCGTAGACAAAAACCATTGTTTTCCCCAGATGTTCAAGAGTATCCTGTATTCTTTTGAGTTTGATCAGCATTGTTCTTACGGTATCAATGCCAATATGATCTCCACCAAAATACTCATCAGTATGCACCTTTGAAAAAAGCTGCCCATCTTTTCCAAGGTACACATCCGCAGCATGTACTTCATTAAACAAAGAAAAACCGATCTGATCACTGAGCCTTACCAGATCAGGGCGGAACCCCACACTGTCATTCAGGAAGTAAGACTTTTGTTTTTGATAAGTACCATCCCACCACTTTGGATAACTAAATTTTACGTCAGGGGTACTTACTATATACCCGTTCAATTTACCGCTCTCTATAAAGCCGAAACAATGCTGCAGGAATGGGAGAATCATCACCAGGAATAAAAAGAAAAATAAGCCGTCTTTTACGGTTCTGGATTCCATTTCACTAAAGTATATAATATTTAGCTGGAATGGGGATTTACGTTTTCACCATCATTCCTTCAAGGAAATGCAGCACATCATTCATCGCCTTCATCCTGTCCACTACAAGCAGGAAATTTTTACCCACTTGTTTCAGGCGTGCGTTTTTGGTTTGGGTCTGGATGTATTTGAGGATATGATTAAAGGTGTCTGATTCAAAATAGGGCGACTCGGGGTTGCTCACGAAATAGAGACGCATCTGCTGATTCTTCAGGATCAGCTTCTCGAAGCCAAGCTCCTGCGCTATCTGCCGGCAACGAAGGGTGGTAAACAAGTCCTTCACCTGTGCCGGAATTGGGCCAAAGCGGTCGGCAAGTTCCGTGGCGAATTTATTTAAGTCTTCTTCGTTCTCAATGTCATCCAGCTGCGTGTACAGTGACAGACGCTCAGTGATATTTGTTACGTATGAATCGGGTATCAGTATTTCAAGGTCGGTATCTATGGTACAGTCGCTAACGAAATCTTTCTTTCGGTTGATCTCTTCCGCAAATACATCTTTAAAGTCGGTAGTTCGCAGTTCGCGCATGGCCTCAGCAAGTATCTTCTGATACATTTCAAAGCCTATATCGGCTATGAAGCCGCTCTGCTCGCCGCCCAATAAGTTGCCCGCGCCACGAATATCGAGGTCGCGCATGGCTATCTGGAAGCCGCTTCCCAATTCATTAAATTGTTCCAGCGTCTGCAGGCGTTTACGGCTATCGTTCGGTAACATGCTCATCGGTGGCGCCACTAGGTAGCAGAATGCTTTCTTATTACTTCGGCCCACACGCCCACGCAACTGGTGCAGATCACTAAGGCCAAACTGGTGGGCATTATTAATAATGATGGTGTTCGCGTTGGCTATGTCCACACCGCTCTCCACGATGTTGGTACAGCAGAGCACATCAAATTCTTTTTCAATAAAACTAAACAAGGCTTCTTCCAACTGGTGGCCTTCCATCTGGCCATGTGCCATACCTATGCGCAGGTCGGGGCAAAGATTGCGCAGCAGCGTTACCATCTCTGGCAGGCTCTGCACACGGTTGTGTACAAAGAACACCTGGCCGCCCCGTTCTGCTTCATAATAAATAGCATCGCGGATTGCGTACTCATCAAACACCAGCACCTCTGTTTGCACCGGCTGCCTGTTGGGCGGCGGTGTGTTGATGATGCTCAGATCGCGGGCATTCATCAGTGAGAATTGCAACGTACGTGGTATTGGTGTTGCCGTCAACGTTAGCGTATCCACGCTTGCTTTCAACTCACGCAACTTTTCTTTTGATGATACCCCGAATTTTTGTTCTTCATCAATGATCAATATGCCGAGATCTTTGAATTTAACATCCTTGCCCAGGAGGCCATGGGTGCCAATGACAATATCTATTTTTCCTTCTTCCAGCTTTTTAAAAATCTCTTTCTTCTCCTTGGCCGACCTGAAGCGGTTCACATAATCAATATTGCACGGAAAATCTTTTAGTCGCTCTGAGAATGTATTGAAGTGCTGGAAAGCCAGTATGGTAGTTGGTACCAATATAGCAGCCTGCTTGCTATCTGCTACGGCCTTAAACGCTGCGCGTACTGCCACTTCCGTTTTCCCAAAACCAACATCGCCACACACCAGGCGGTCCATAGGAGCGGGAGATTCCATATCACGCTTTACGTCTGCCACAGCCTTGCCCTGGTCTGGTGTGTCTTCATAAAAGAAAGACGCCTCCAGCTCGGTTTGCAAATAGCTGTCTGGTGAGAACGAGAATCCCTGGGATGCTTTACGTTTCGCATACAGCTTTATCAGGTCGGCTGCAATATCTTTTACCTGCTTCTTTGTTTTGTTCTTTAGTTTCTGCCAGGCATCGCTTCCCAGTTTATTCACCCTTGGCGCAGCCCCTTCCTTGCCTGTGAATTTGCTTATTTTGTGCAGTGAGTTTATGTTCACATACAGCACATCATTGTCTTTATACAGTATGCGGATGGCTTCCTGCAGGTTGCCATTTACTTCTATTTTCTGCAGCCCGCTATATACGCCCACGCCGTGGTCTATGTGCGTTACATAGTCGCCGGGGGTCAGTTCACGTAAAGCCCTCAGCGTGAGTGCCTTTCCTTTAGAGTAGGCCTGCTTTACATTGTATTTATGATAACGTTGAAATATCTGGTGATCGGTATAGCAGATGACTTTCTTATCGTGGTCTATAAAGCCCTTACTGATAGATGTGGGCACGGGCACAAAAATGACGTTCGCATTAACATCATCAAAAATGCTTCTCAGCCGCTCCAACTGTTTGGGGTTCTCAGCAAAAATATAGGCCACATATTTTTCGGCCAGGCGTTTCTGAAGGTCAGCTATCAGCATATTGAACTGCCGGTTGAACACCGGCTGCTCATCCGTAGCAAACAGGAATTTGGCATCGATAGCGTCGCCCGTTACCTTCTCCAGGGAATGATTATACCATTCTATCAGGTGCCGCTGTTTTATCTTTTCCTGCCAGAGCCCGCCTGTTTCAAAATCCGCCTTGGATATCTCCTTCAGCATCTCTTCTTCATGGTCTATTGCTACTTGTCCTACCTCCATTTTCTCTGGTAGATCGGCTTCCATTTTGGCCAGGCGGCTTATTGTGAATGAAAGGTCTTTAGCCCATATCACAGTATTCTCCGGCAGGTAATCGAGCAAGGATATTTTCTCCTGGGTTTCAAATTTCGTTTCAATGTTTGGCAGTATGGATACCTGCAGCAATTTGCGCTCTGATAGCTGTGTTTCCGGGTTGAAGATGCGGATACTGTCCACCTCAGTATCAAAGAGCTCTATGCGGTAAGGATGTTCATTGCCAAAAGAATAAATATCCAGTATGCCACCGCGCATGGCAAATTGCCCCGGCTCATAGACAAAATCCTCGCGCCTGAAGCCGAGAGATACAAAGCGCTCCAGCATCGCATCTACCTGTAGGGTCTCACCCACCTTTATGCTGATCATGTTTTCAGACAGCGAAGACGGATTCACCACGCGCTCAAACAATGCCTCAGGATAAGTGACCAGTATTTTCTTATTGACCTTTTTGCCGGTGAGTTTTGTCAGCGCCTCAGTGCGCAGCATTACGTGACTGCTGTTCAGCTCATTGAAGAATCCTGATCTTTTAAAGGAGTCAGGAAAATAGAAAATGTCAAGCCCCTGGGTGAGATGCTCTATATCATTGTGGAAATAGGCGGCCTCTTCTTTGTCGTTTAAAATAAAGACATGGTTCACATCTGTAATGCGCCAAAGAGCGCTTGCAATAAAGTTGATGGAAGAGCCTCGCAGGTTATCAAGATACACCCTGAGCTTGTGGCCGGGCAAGGTAATCCCAGCCGCTATTTGTTTTAAGCGGATGTCATTTTGGTACAAACCCTGCAGCACATCCAGATTCATCGGGGCGACAAAGGTAGGGGAAATTGGTGTTGGGACAGTGTCAATCTGAATCGGTTACATATTCATAAGATATGCGTTTGGCTCGTCTCCGATTAAGCAATATCTTTCAGTTAAATATGTCTCACGGTTTGAAAACAATTATCCTACTTCTCTTGATTTTGACCGGTCTGGCCTCCTGCCGCAACGCCTGGAACCAGGACAATGAAAAGACATTCTACAATGCCTGTATTGATGATGCAAAAACATGGGCAGCCACACCGGAGCAGGCGGCTGCCTATTGCAATTGCATTATCCCGAAAATAAAACAGAAATATCCTGATGAGAATGAAGCTATAAAGCAAATAGACTCTCTGGCTAATGATAAATATTTGCAGGGCTGCATGGATTCCTTAAGAAGGAAATAATTTGACCTGCATAATAGGAAAGCACATAAAACAAGAGAACAAAAATTTTGAAAGGTTTAAACGAAAACACTAATTTTGCAACTGAAAGTTAGTTGCATGCAAAGAATTACTGTGAGCAAAATAGAAAAATTTTTAGAACGATTTCTTTCAAACCCTAAGGATTTTACCTAGGATGAACTGGTTAGGGTACTAATTCATTTTGGTTATTATGAACATATAAAAGGGAAAACTGGAGGGTCGCGACGAAAATTTGTGGATGCAAACAAAAACGTGATTAATATCCATAAACCGCATCCGGGAAACATCATAAAAGCATACGTCATTAAATTGATTGTCGAGCAATTAATAGCAAAAGGGAAACTACAAGATGAGCGATATAATAAAATATAAAGAGTACTATGCCAATGTACAATTCAGTTCGAAGGACGATGTCTTTTACGGAAAAATATTAGGTATAAATGACCTGGTGACTTTTGAAGGTCAGTCGGTTAAGGAGTTGAGAAAATCTTTTAAAGAAGCCGTTGAAGATTATATTGAAACCTGCAGGGAATTAAATAAAACACCTGAAAAAACTTATAAAGGCAGTTTTAATATTCGTGTTTCTCCTGATCTTCATAGAGATGCGGCATTAGTCGCGTTACAAAAAAATGTGAGTTTAAATGATTTTGTGAAAAATGCAATAAGCTATGCTATTAAGCATACAAATATTGTAAAAGCAGAAACAGCGTCTTAGTTTTTATAAAAACCACTTGATCATTTAAACACCTGGTACACCAGCAGCGCACTCAGATAGGCGATGCTGAACATATAGGCAAACTGAATAGCAGGGTATTTCCAGCTTCTTGTTTCGCGCTTTACTATAGCGAGTGTGCTCATGCACTGCATGGCAAATACATAAAAGATAAGCAGCGATAATCCTGCTGCGAGGGTATACACCGATGTTCCGTCTTCACGTTTTGCATCTTTCATTTTTTCGTGCAATGTCTCCTGGCCTGCGGCTGCATCTCCCACGCTGTATAGGGTAGCCATGGTACCTACAAAAACCTCGCGGGCGGCAAATGATGTAATCAGCGCAATGCCGATCTTCCAGTCGTACCCCAACGGGCGTATAAGCGGTTCTATGCTATGGCCCATGATGCCGGCAAAAGAATGCTCCAGTTTTGCAGTGGCATGTTCCCGGTCTATTGTTGTTTTTTGCTCCGGGTGAAGCTGCACCAGCGCGGCATACTTTTCTTCCACAGCTCTCATCTGAGCAGGTGGCCCGAAAGCAGCAAGCGCCCATAATATCAGCGCCAGCACAACGATCACCTTACCCACATCCTTTATGAATAACCTACCTTTTTCGATCATGGTTGTACCTACGTTCTTCCAGCGCGGCTGCCTGTAAACAGGCAACTCCATTAGGAAGAACGTCCGCTCTTTTGTTTTTATCAGGAAGTCCATCACACGGGCTACGACAAGTGCCATAAAGAAGCCGAGCAAGTAAAGGCCCATAAGCACAAGCCCCTGCATATTGAATACGCCCAGAAATGTGCGGCTAGGTATAACCAACGCTATGAGCATGGTATAAACAGGTAGCCTTGCCGAGCAACTCATGAGCGGTGTGACCATAATAGTGATCAGACGTTCTTTCCTATTCTGGATCGTTCTTGCAGCCATGATAGCAGGCACTGCACAAGCCATGCCACTGATAAGTGGCATTACCGAACGGCCATTGAGCCCCGCGCTGCGCATGATGCGATCTGTAAGAAAGCTAATGCGCGCCATATAGCCGCTGTCTTCCAGTATAGTTATGAGCCCGAACAGGATCATTATCTGCGGCACAAAAACCGCTATACCGCTAATGCCCGCCAAAAGACCATTCACCAACAGATCTTTAAAAATACCGGTGGGAAGCACAGCGTTGAGCCCATTACCAGCATAGACAAAAAGCTGTTCTACCCAATCCATAGGATAACGTGCCAGCCAGAAAATGCTTTGAAATAACAGGAAGAGCACACCAAGCAGGATAAGGTTGCCATAGATGGGATGCAGCAGCACTTTGTCCAGCCGGTCGCTCACTACCATTTTCTTCATGGGGCTGTCGGTGGCTACGCAACGTTGCATAATGGTATCTATCTTCTTATACCGCTGCATTATCTCTTCCGCCTGTATCTTTGACTTTTGAAAACCGGACTCACCAAGCAAAGCTGCAATTCTTATTCGCTGCGCCGCGTTTATGTACTTCAGTTCGTTATAATTGCAGGCTACATGCAGCGCACCATAATTGCTGTATTGAGCGGTAATAAGCCGTATTTCCTGTAGCCATTCGCCGGTTATTGCCGGCAGGTCTATGAAGTCATGGAAATTTGTGCGCTTGCTTTGCTGCTGGTCGCTTATTGCTTTTTTTAAGAGCCCCAGTCCCCGGTTGCGTCTCGGGTTCACGGTCATTACAGGCACTCCCATCATTGCCGACAGTGCTGCGGTATCAATGGTAATTCCTTTTTGCCGGGCAATATCCATCATCGTCAACGCGATGACCACGGGTATTTTTAGATCTATGATCTGTGAGCAAAACAGCAGGTTGCGCTTCAGGTTAGAGGCGTCGGCAATAACAATGATAAGGTCTGGCCTGTCCGCACTTTTCTGGTTCAGCAATACCTCGTAAGTCACCTGCTCATCCGCGCTTTTGGGGTAAAGGCTATAGGTGCCCGGCAGGTCTATAATATTTGCCGTAAGTGATTCAGATATTTTTGAGATGCCGGTTTTCTTGTCCACGGTCACGCCCGGGAAATTCCCCACCTTCTGGTTCAATCCAGTAAGGGCATTAAAAAGGGAGCTTTTACCGCTATTCGGGTTTCCTACTAATGCTATCGTGTACTGGCGGCTCATGCAGGGCGCAAAGGTACTGATTACGCGCAGTTCTCTGCTTTAAAAGCAACTGAATAAAGAGAATTTCCCGAATATGTAAACGTTTTGATTTTTGTGCGAAAAGGCTATAATGCAACTATTTGTTAAACTCTTAATATAGATTTGGATAAAGCGCAGCGCATGACTTAATTTTACCTCTTTCGGTAAAACCTTAAATTCTTTTTGTGAGATCATTCCGTTTTTTCCCGGTTGCAGCATTGTTTATAGCGTTGATCACTTGCGCACTCGTATATACCAGCTGTAAAAACAAATGCGGCAGTACTACCTGCCAGAACGGAGGTACCTGTGATAATAATGCGTGTATCTGCCCTGTAGGGTATTCGGGCAATTCGTGCCAGACAGGCTGGGCGGATGCGTCTATAGGTACTTACACCTGTGTAAGGTCCGCCTGTTCACCTGCGGTTTCCGGTATCAACACCTGGCAGAGCTCAATTACCAAGGATGCAACCAATGGCGGCTATACTGTTGACATTTCTAACTTCAATAATTCCAACACAACAGTGGTAGCCACTGTTGACACTGCTGCGGCCAACGGCAGCCAGCTGATAACGATAAGCGGCGCCACGGGTACCGGCTCAGGCACCAATGCGAGAGGGTCCCTTACCATATTAAATGGCGTTAAAACCATTTCCCTGCAGTTCGTAACCTATGGTGGCGGCATAACCGGTTCCACCTGCGAAATGACCATGCGTAAGGAATAGTTTCCTAATTTCCCACAGCAGATTCCAGGAATTCTTTGATGCAAGCATAAATGTATTGCAGCTCATCATTGCTAATGCAATAAGGCGGCAGTATGTATATGACGTTACCGATTGGGCGCATAATTATTTTCTTGCCCAGGAAGAAACGATACAGCACATCGCGAATGCCTGTGTGGTAGGATGGGTTATCTGTTTTTAATTCCATAGCCAGGATCGTACCCGTTTGCCTTACGTCGGCAATTGCTTTATGTCCCTTAATAGACGCTGCAAATTCCTTATGAGCGCCGATGATCCGGTTCCTGTTGTCTGCACAACTATCTTCCAGCAGAAGGTCCAGGCTGGCAAGGGCTGCGGCGCAGATCGTAGGGTTTGCTGTAAAGGAATGGCCATGGTATAACATCTTAGCTCGGTCTTCATCATAAAAGGCGTCAAAAATGTCTTGCGTACAAGCAGTAACGCCCAGGGGCATTGAGCCGCCGGTGAGGCCTTTAGACAGGCATATCATATCCGGATGGGTCTTGATCTGGCTGCATGCAAACAGAGGCCCTGTACGGCCGAAACCAGTCATTACTTCATCTGCAATAATATGCGCGTTGTACTTTTTGCATAAGCTAAAATAGGCTTCGAGCACATCTGCACTATACATGCACATACCAGCGGAGCCCTGCACCAATGGCTCTGCAATAAAAGCTGCAACATCTCCCTGCTGTAAAACACTTTCCAAAGCAGCGACGCTTTCCCCGTTGTCTTCAGCGCCCGGAAATGGGATGAATACTACATCGAATAAAAAATCAGTAAATGCCTCTGTAAACACACTCCTGCCGCTTACTGCCATTGCGCCAAATGTATCGCCATGGTAGGCGTTTTGCAGCGCCACCAGTTTTTTCTTTTTAATGCCTTTGTTCTTCCAGTATTGCAGCGACATCTTTATAGCTACTTCCACGGCCGTAGAGCCATTGTCTGAGTAAAAGATCTTTTGCATTTGGCCTGGAAGTATCTCCAGCAGCCGCTCTGCAAGCCTTACCGCTGGCTCGTGGGTAAAGCCTGCAAATATGCAGTGTTCCAGCATAGCTACCTGTTCACTTACCTTCTGTGCTATATAAGGATGGGCGTGGCCATGCAGGTTTACCCACCACGATGAAATGGCATCTAAGTACCTGTCTCCGTCTTCGTCAGTTAGCCATACACCTTCACCCTTTACAATGGCTATAGCCTCTGGCCATGCCTTCATAGGGGTGTATGGGTGCCAGATCACCTCACGGTCGCGCTCTTTAATTGTTCTCAAAATTCAATTGCTAAAAGTGAATGTTTTATTTCTGCTGCACAGGCCTGTATCGAAGCGCTGTCCAGGCTTTCAAAATGAGGTATCCGTGCCATGATGGGTATTTTGGAATACTGCGTAATAAAGTTTTCAGAGGATTCATTGGCAATTCCATTCACTACTGTTCCCAGCAGGTTGATGCCTCTGCTCTTCAGCACCTCTATACTCATTAAAGTATGGTTGATGCTGCCCAGGTAATTTTGCGTTACAAGGATGGCTGGCATTTTATAATGCGCCACGAAGTCTGCCATAGTTGTATGTGCAGACATGGGGGATAGAATACCACCGGCTGTTTCTACAAGTAACGTCTTGTCTGTTGGGGGCCAGATAAATTTTGTATAGTCTATTTGCACCCCATCTATTTCCGCTGCGGCATGAGGCGATAACGGCTGCGATAACAATATTGCCTCATCGTGTACGCGACTGTTTCCATTGGTCAGTAAGTTTTTTACCAGCAGCATATCGCGTTCTTCCGTACCTGCCTGTACTGGCTTCCAGTAGTCTGCGCCCATCGCCTCAGCTATTACCGCGGAGGCTATCGTTTTGCCGATGCCTGTATGAATGCCCAGAATGGCTATGAATCTTTGAGTCAAAATATCTTTTATTTGTTTTTACAATTTCAGTATGTTTTCCCATTCTGCCTTTGTGGGAAGCATGCCTTTTAAATTTTTGGGCAATTGTTTTGATATTTGATACTCAGCTACACCTATAGGTTTTGAAGCAATTTTCAGTGCGTATTCTACTTCAAGGTGGTCTTTATCCGGTACTAATAGAATGCCGATGCTTGGATTATCATCCGGTTGCTTCAGCTGGTCATCAACCAATTGTAAATAGTAATCCAGTTTGCCTACAAATTCCGGCTCAAACTCCACAGTCTTTAGCTCAATAGCTATTATGCATTTTAATATCCGGTGATAAAACAGCAGGTCGATAAAGTATTCTTTTTTTCCGAGAGTAAGCCTGTATTGATTTCCTATAAAGCAAAAACCATAGCCCAGTTCAAGCAGCAATCTTTTCACATTTTCCATGAGCCTACTTTCCATTTCCCGCTCAGTAACGGGGCGGTTAATATCCAGGAAGTCCAGTGAATAAACGCTTTTTATAGATTCTCTTGCTTGCTCCAGCAGGTTTTCAGGCAAAGTAAGTGTAAAATTATGCTGCCTTGGATGATCTGTAAAATGGCTGTAGGCATCTGCTTTTATTTGATGTAGTAATACTGCTCTGCTCCATCCATTTTTCAATGTAGCCATTAAGTAAAAAAGTCTCGCCTGTATATTTTTTACCTTTTGCAGAATTAAGATATTCTGTCCCCAAGGCACCATTGAAACCAACTGTTTAATATTTTTCAAATGTGAAACAGCTTGTTTCACATTTGTGTTTTTCAAATCTGAAACAAGCTGTTTCACATTTATGGTTTTTGCAATTGTAGGCTGAGAATATTCTTCATAGAACTGTCGCATCAACCTGAGGTTACGAGGTGACCAGCTTGGCCCGGTACCTACTTTTTTCTGCAGGTCTATGCTTAGCTTTTCAACGATAGCTGTGCCCCAGCCGTGCTGGGCTTGCCTTTCGATGATGAGCTGGCCAATCTCCCAATACATTAAATTTGCGGTCTGTTGCACAGACCTTGCTGCATGCAATTGTGAGCGCTGAACTAATTGCGCTATGTCATTCACTAAGGCTTTATAATCCTTGGTTTGTGCAGGTTTCATTCAGATCCGTTTAAAAGACTAAACAAAGATATAAACCTCTTTTCCGAAAATATACACTTATCACTTATTGGCATTGAGCACACAAATCAATAGGTCTATTTGTTCTCTTGTATTAAAACTATGCAGGCATACCCTCAACCTTTCCATACCTAGCGGAACAGTAGGATATAGTATAGGCCGCACTTCCAGCCCGGCGCCTTGTAGCTTTGCGGCCAGTACCCTGCATTGCTCGTTGCTGCTAACAACCAGCGCTTGTATCGGGCTTACACTATCCTTCCATACTTCCATTGCTGTTTCAGCGACCCGGGTTCTGAAATAAGCGATCAACTCGTGCAGTTGTGAATTGCCAAAACTATGTTCGGACAGGTATTGATATGCGGTGTGGATAGCATGAAGCGAATGCCCGGGCAATGCTGTAGTGTATATGAACGGCCTCGCGAAATTGATCAGGTATTGTTTCAGTGTATTATTACCCACTACCGCTGCGCCATGGCAGCCCAGCGCCTTACCGAAGGTATGTACCCGCGCAAAGATCTTATCCTGCAGGCCAAGTGTACAAACCAGGCCCTCGCCATGTGCGCCTATCACACCAGTAGCATGTGCTTCGTCCACTATAAGTTGTGCATCATATTGCCCGCAGAGGTGCACCACATCTGCCAGTGGCGTCATATCTCCATCCATGGAGTAAACGGATTCCACAACTACTATTACAGGCCCATCTGCGGTATGTTTTTTTAGTTTTTCTTCCAGGTCGCTAAGGTCGTTATGGGCAAACCTGTATTTGCGGTTGCATTGACTGAGGCGTATACCATCTATGATGCTTGCATGACACAGCTCATCGGATAAGATGGTGCTATGCCGGTTGGTGATACTTGCCAGCAAACCCATGTTGGCATCATATCCTGAATTGAAAAGTAATGCTGCCTCTGCCTTGTGAAAAGACGCGATCGTATGTTCCAGTATTTCGACCTGCTCATTATTACCGGATAGCAGGCGTGAGCCGGTTGAGCCGGTGCTATCTATATCATCCTTGCGCATCAGCTCTGCCAATGTCCCGGTGGTTGCGAGGCCAAGGTAGTCGTTTGAAAAAAAATCAATTGCTGACCGTTTCGTAGTGAGCATCCTCAGATTGCCGGCCAGAGTCCTTTCGTTCAGTTTGTCCGCCAGGTATTGTTCAACACGGTTCATGCTCATGGAGATTAATCTGGAGTATTTGGTTCCCATTAAAACCAGTTGCCCCAGCCAAAAGGCCGGGGCAACTCAATTATTACTATGCGCTGGCTTCCGCCATTTCTCTTTTCTTGTCTTTCGGATGACCATCTGCAAATGCAGCTTTTGGTGTCAATCCAAGTATGCGGAACATGTCCTTATCAGCATTGTATTCCGGGTTGGGCGTAGTGAGCAACTTATCACCAGCAAATATGGAATTGGCACCGGCCATAAAGCACATTGCCTGCTCAGATACAGAAAGTTCCAGTCTTCCAGCCGAGAGACGCACTGCCGAATGTGGCATTACAATACGGGCAGTAGCGATCATTCGAACTAGTTCATCAAACGGCACACGACTGTTATCTGCCAGTGGTGTGCCGGCTACAGGCACCAATACATTTATCGGCACAGACTCGGGATGTTCTGGCAAGTTGCAAAGTGTTTGCAACATGCCTATGCGGTCGTTCGTAGTCTCGCCAAGGCCTATGATGCCACCACTGCATACACTTATACCTGCCTTGCGCACATTGGATATTGTGTTCAGACGGTCATCATAAGTGCGTGTTGTGATCACCTCGCTATAGTGTTCTTCAGATGTATCTATGTTGTGGTTGTACGCGTAGAGCCCGGCACTTGCCAACCGCTCGGCCTGGTGCGGCGTGAGCATACCCAGTGTACAGCATACTTCCATATCCAGGCTATTCACGGCCCTCACCATATCTATCACACGGTCAAAATCCCTGTTATCCCTCACTTCCCGCCATGCAGCACCCATGCAGAAACGTGAAGCCCCACCGGCCTTAGCATTCTCTGCCGCAGCAAGGACCTCATCTACTTTCATGAGGGCATGTACCTTCACATCTGTATGATACCGTGCTGCCTGTGGGCAGTAGGCGCAGTCTTCAGAACAGCCCCCTGTCTTTATAGAGAGCAGGCTGCTTATCTGTACCTCACCGAAAACATGGTTCTGGCGATGCACATTTGCGGCATCCAATACCAGCGACAATAAAGGGCGCTCGTATATCTCACTGATCTCTTCTCTTGTCCAATTATGGCGAATATCACTCATTTGTACATGAATTTATCCGGCGAAACTATTGGATTTTCGGCAGGAATGGAAATTTTTCGGGTTTCACGGCTTTTCTCACTGCGGTTGTCCCGAGCCATTTGTTAGCAAATTGTGCAGGCTTCCGGTTATGTGTCCGTTCCATCCCGTTTTGCAATCTTCATAACATTCCACTCCCGGAAACAGCCCAATGTGGGTCATATCGACTTGAGTAACGCCTGCATTTGAAGATATGTCCCAGGCAACGCTGGTGTCTGTCCATTCCGTTTTATTGTTCAGCCAAGGCAGGTAGCAGTCGGCAACATACCACACAACTCTTTTTTCGGGAATTGCCTCGGTGATCTCGAAGTCAACTTTTGTTTCACCGAATTTAACGGTAAAGGTGTCACCAACAGAGACGGCCCGTCCCTCGAAATTTTTCGCCCACCACGCGCCTACATTTGCAATGCCGGCAAAAGCCGCAGCAGGTGTTACATCCGCAGATATACTGCAGTGATAATTTTTCTGTTCCATAACTTAGTCGTGTTTTTTGTTTAACAGATTTTCTAGATTTTTCAGTTTTGACGTCCAGAACTTATCGAAGTAATTCATCCAGTCCTGTAGTTCTTTAAATCCATCCTGCTTTAGCGTGCAGTGCCGTTCCCTGCCTATATCCTGTATAGATATGAACCCTGCCCCTGCCAGTATCTTTATATGCTTGGACACAGCGGGACGGCTCATGTCGAAGTTCTCAGCCAGGCTATTTATGGTCAGGCTGCTATATGACAACAACTGCAGCATATGCCTCCTGCTTGGGTCGGCTATTACCTGGAAGGTATCAAGCTTCGGTTGTATCATGTTTTGCGTTGTTTATAAGTACCGGTATTTTTTGTGTATTCTGCCTCCAGCCATCGTTCATAATTGAATAAACCATCGGGTGCAGTTGGTCTGTAAAGCCAGTATGAACTAATTGCAGTTCAGTACCATTGTCTTTTTCGACCAAGGTCCAGACAACGACCGAGTCCAGCGTGATCGTGCCGTCGGTTCCCCCACCTTTCCACGAATAGGAAAGTTTTTTCAGCGGTACGATCTCCAGCACTTTGCAATAGACAATACCACTAAAGTTAAAATTCGGCAGCGGGTTGTGCCGGAATTGGAATTCATGCCCCAGTACGGGCTGAAAATCATTTTTCATTAGCCATAATTCCATCAGTTCTGGCCTTGTCAGGTATTCCCAGACTTCACTGGGCGTTCTATTGACAAACAATATTTGATTAATGCTCTTTTCCATATTTGTGTAACTTTTAAGTTACGCAAATATATAGGTAACTTTTGAGTTACGCAAATTTTTCATGATTTTTTTACACGGTAGTTTTGGGGCTTCACAAAAGGATGATGTCAAAATTATGGGCACCCGGGAATAAAGTATGTTTATCTTGTAGTAAAACCAACCATTATGGCAAAAAGAACAATTGTATTTATTCACGGATTATGGATACACAGCAGCTCGTGGCAGCCTTGGATGGATTTCTTTAACCGGAATGGTTATGAAACGCTGAACCCCGGCTGGCCTGGCGATGCGGCTACTGTTGCAGGATGCAGGGCCAACCCACTGGCAATAGCGAACCGCGGCGTCACTGAAATAGCAGATAGCTATGCGAAGATAATAGCCGCAATGCCGGCCCCGCCCATAGTTATCGGGCACTCTTTTGGCGGCCTTATTGCCCAGATAATTTTGGGGCGTGGTATTGCTGCGGCTGGTATTGCAATTGACCCTGCGCCCATAAAAGGGGTGTGGCAGTTGCCGCTTTCAGCCCTCCGGGCGTCACTGCCGGTGTTAGGTAATCCGTTCAATCTTAAAAAAGCAAAGTCATTGACGTTCGATCAGTTCAGATATGGTTTTGCAAATGCTGTGCCCGAACAGGAAGCACGGGAGCTTTATGACCGCTGGACAATACCGGCCCCATGCCGCCCACTTTTCCAGGCGGCAACAGCCAGTTTATTCGGATCAGGGACCAAGGTAAATACTACGAATGCAACCCGCGGCCCTTTACTCATCACCGGTGGTGAAAAAGACAATATAGCACCTCCTATTCTGGGTAAAGCCTCATTGAAAAAATATAACTCCTCAGTGGTATCAGAATTCAAATCATTTGAGGGGCGTGGCCATTCTCTTATTTTAGATCATGGGTGGGAAGAGGTTGCAGCGTTTGCACTCTTGTGGCTCAATAACAAGGGTTTTTAGTATATAGCAGTGTGCGTATATTTTTTCGAAAATCTATCCTTAGCCTACCAGCACCTTCAGCCCTTCTGAGATATATTTCTGCACATCACGATCTATGCTAATCAATGTATAACCATTCTGAATGGCCTGCCAGATCAACATGCGTTCAAATGGGTCTTTATGATAAGTCGCCTTAAGTCTATGATAGGTACTGCTGTCGAAGGCAGATAAGGGTTCAATTTCGAAACCCATCTGTAAACATGTGCCGGGAACTTCATCGGGTGAAAGTCCCGTGATCTCCAACTTGCCGATCGAGCTCTTAAGTGATACTTCCCAAAAACTAATAGTGCTGACTATAATCCTGTTGTCCGGATCGGTAATTATATCTTTCAGGTTTTTCGATAATTTCTTGGAGTCAGAAATTGTCCATAGCATATAATGAGTGTCAAGTAAATAATTCATATACCTAGAAATTCTTGTTCGGTCATTTTAAAGTCTGTACTGAATTTTACTTTCGCCTTGCCATCCAATATGCCAATTTTTCTTCTGATCTTTTTGCCTGTAGCTTTAGGTACCAGCTTTGCGACCACTTGCTTTTTCTTCCCATACAGGATAACTATTTCCTCTCCCGCAAGTACTTTTTTTAATACCTCCGAGAAATTGGCTTTAAACTCACCTACGCCCATTGTCGTCATAACCAAGTGTTTTCACAAAGTTACTTTTTTCTTGACAACTTGTCAAGAAAAAATAGAATACCGGGTGTATATTTTCTCAGGCACAGTTATTGTATCTATCACCTTTTCTAAACCAGTTTCCGTATTTTTGAATCATGAAAGAAATTCAGTTAAACATGAAAAATCTGTTCCTCGTAATTCCAGCCGTCACCCTTGCCCTTGTTTTTGGCGGATGCAGTAAAAAAAATAATGGCCCGGCCACTACGGCGAGTGTAATGCTGGTAAATGGCTGCGACGGCAACACAGGGATCTACACCAAAGTAAACGGTGCAAATGTCGGCCCCTCAAATATTCCTTACTTTGGCAACTCCAGTTATCAGACTATGGTAGCTGGCAGTGCAGTAAGCATCAACTTCTATCTTGTCAACCCTTCCGGAACGCCTTTGATCGCCGGAACACCCACGTTCACCGCCGGAAGCCATTACTCAGTATTTGTTGGTGGTATTATTACAGCTCCTGACTTTATTGTAACGCCAGATGATCTCTCCGCCCCATCTTCCGGTAATGCAAAAGTGCGTTTCATAAACCTGGGCAGCGACAATCTGAATGAGACATTTTCCATCGGCACCCAAAATCTTGATTCAAATATTGCTTTGGGTCAATTTACACCATTCGTTGAAATAGCTGCAACCACCGGGATATTGGTATTTGCGCAAGATCCAGCACATTCAGCAGGCGGCTATACCACCCAAATTTCGAGCCAGGCATTCAGTGCCGGTAAGATATACACCGTCATGCTCAGCGGCACTTATAATGGCACAGGTGCTACTGCTCTTAAACTGACTGTAATCGGTAATAATTAATCTTTCCGCTCATGCGCAAAAAACGGACAAGCATATCATTAGTACTGCTCGTAAGTGGTTGCTTAATGGGCTGCACTAAAAGTTCTGCCCCGCTCAACACTGCAAATGTGACGTTCGTGAATGGTTGCTTGTCTGCGTCTGCGATAAGCGTTAAGGCAAACAGCATACCTGTTGACGGTGCTTCGGTTATACCGTTTTGGGGTTACAGCGGGTACCAACATGTTACAGCAGGTGCGGGTGTTAACCTTACCTTTTTTCTTAGTTCGGGAGTGCCATTTGCAAACCGCGCCGTAAACATAACTGCGCCTGATCATTACTCTGCATTTGCGGGCGGCGATGCCAGCAATCCGCAATATGTATTTGCAACCGATGACCTCACCCCTCCCTCAAAGGGCAATGCAAAGCTTCGTTTCGTCAATCTTTCGGCAGAAAACATTAATGAGACGGTTACTGCAAACGACAGCATCGTTACAGGCGGTATTGGCCCGGACAGTGTCTCTGCATTTCTTCTGCTCAGAGCAGGGAAGTACACGCTTGGCATGTTTGACCCTTCAAATGACAGTCTCTCTGCTGCAACGGATTCATTGACCTTCTCATCGGGGAAGATCTACACGGTGATCCTTACTGGCACACATCTAGGTTCTGGAACCACCGGGCTGGCGCTCACCGTTAGCGGCAATAATTAATCAGGTAATTGCATTTATTCTCCCTTTTACCTTATATTTGCTTTGGCTTAATCACCCTGTGCCCTTCTGTGGTACGTTTTTTAAGCCGCGATTTCAACTGATCATTTCCTTAGCTTTTTGAATTTTTTACATTTTGATGGAATATAACACTACACGGAGCAAACTGCTCATGCCTGAATATGGGCGTAACGTGCAAAAGATGATAGAGTACCTGGTAACTGTTGACGACCGCGAAAAACGTCTTCGCCAGGCCGAGGTAATTATAGAGCTGATGGGCACGCTGAACCCCCATCTGAAAACAATTGAGGACTATAAGCACAAACTCTGGGACCACCTGTTCCAGATGACCGACTTTAACCTTGATGTGGATTCTCCGTATCCATGCCCGTCGCCGGAGGCGGTCTTTAAAAAACCGGAAGTGTTGCCCTATCCACAGGAGGGCATACCGCATCGCCACCTGGGCAAGAACATACAGGTGCTTTTGACCAGGGCAGTGGAAGAGACCAATGAAGAGACCAAGCATGGCCTGACTCAGGCTATAGGCTACTACATGAAGCTGGCATACGCCAACTGGCATAAAGAACCGGTGCATGACGACATGATAAAAAATGAGCTTGCCGAGATAACAGGCGGCAAACTCAAGTATGAGACCGGCGGCTACCGTGTGCCTTACGAGAACAACCGGAATTTCAAGCAGCGCAACAATAATAACAACAATAACAATAACCGGAATTTCAAAGGAAATAACAATAACAACCAGGGTGGTGGCGGCCCGCGCAATTTCAGGGATAACAGGGATGGCAGCCAGGGCGGAGGCAGCGGTTACGGGAACAATTTTAATAAGAACCGGAAGTTTAATAAGAACAAGGGGAAGCAAAACCCCTGACCCCTACCGATGAAAATCGGAACCTTGTTCGGGGAGGCCCTGGACTTTAGCATTTGTAAAAAAAGAGCAATAGGTAATAATTGAGTAGAATTTATTGCTGAGCATTGAGGTACAAGTTGAAAATTTATTCACAAGTAAAGCCCCTTCAGGGGTTTGGGGTATGAACGCATTCGAGATACGGGGTGGCAGACAACTACAGGGTTCTATTACTCCCCAGGGAGCGAAGAACGAGGCATTGCAGGTGCTGTGCGCGGCATTGCTTACTGATGAGCGCGTAACACTCACGAATGTGCCCGACATTGTAGACGTAAACACGCTGATAGAGCTGCTCGAAGACATGGGCGTGAAGGTGGAGCGGCCTGCAAAAAATACGATAGTCTTACAGGCAGATAATATTGACCCGGATTATTTTACCACACATGCCTTTAAGAAAAAATCAGGAAAGCTGCGGGGCACCGTGATGCTGGCCGGCCCATTGCTGGCGCGGTTCAAAAAGGCATACATACCTCAGCCCGGTGGCGATAAAATAGGCCGCCGCAGGCTGGATACGCATATAAGAGGTTTTGAGAAAATGGGCGTTGACTTTGTCTATGACATAGACAACCAGATGTTTACCCTTGATACGGAAATGCTGAAGGGCGCTAAGATCCTGATGCACGAGCCCTCGATCACGGGCACCGCAAATCTTATCATGGCGGCTACACTTGCGGAAGGTGTTACGAGTATATACAATGCAGCTTGCGAGCCCTATATACAGCAGCTTTGCCGTATGCTAATCAGCATGGGCGCTAACATCACCGGTATCAGCACAAACCTGCTCACCATAGAAGGAGTAGCCAAACTGCGCGGTTGCGAGCACAGGCTGCTGGCCGATATGATCGAGGTAGGGTCTTTCATCGGCCTGGCTGCTATGACGCAGAGTGAGCTAACCATAAAGAATGTAGATGCCGAGCACCTGGGTATCATTCCTGAAACGTTTCAAAATCTCGGTATTGAATTGTCGATAACCGGAGATGATATTTACATACCCGCACAGGAGCATTACCGGATACAGAAATTCATAGATGGCTCCATCCTCACAGTCTATGACCATCCATGGCCGGGCCTTACACCCGACCTGCTGAGCATAGTACTGGTTTTGGCCACACAGGCGAAAGGCACTGTGCTGGTACACCAGAAAATGTTTGAGAGCAGGCTGTTCTTTGTGGATAAACTAATAGAAATGGGCGCCCAAATAGTGCTGTGCGACCCGCACCGCGCGGTAGTGATAGGCCTCGATAAACAAATGCCCCTGCGTGGAATAAATATGGTTTCTCCAGATATTCGTGCTGGTGTGGCGTTGCTTATAGCTGCTCTGTCTGCGTCGGGGAAAAGCGTTATACAGAATATACACCAGATAGACCGGGGTTACGAGCGCATAGACGAGCGCCTCAATGCGCTGGGCGCAGATATTCAAAGGGTTAACCTCAGTTAGCGCTGTATCTTTATATTGTGATCTATTCCGTCAAATACTACGTACTTCTTTCTTTGATGATTTTTTCATCTGTTTGCCTCGCGCAGAATAAACTGAACGAAAAAGGGCAGCCCTACGGTCATTGGAAGTTTGATAAAGGCACTTGTGGGGTGAGTGAGGAGGGTGATTATAAGATCGTGTCTCTGGTACAGTATGACAGCGCCCACTTTGAGCAGGAAGAAGGCAGCTCTGTAGGGCACCTGGATGTAAAGTATAAAGCCGGGAAAGCGGCTATCATTGCCTATAATTTCAATGCCGATTCTGTCTCCGTAAATGATGGCACATGGAATGACTACGATACAGCAACAGGAAAGATGCTGCAAAGCACTGTATATTTTAACGGCATTGTACTGGGAAGAAAAGAATATAGCTTATCCGGCGACCTGTTGAAGTATTCTTACACCAATTATGACGCAGACTCCGCGGTTTATCTAACCTACCTGGACAATCATGTTTTTAAAAAGGAATGCTATCCACCACACAACGGGAACAATAAAGTAACACAATACTACCCCAATGAACCGCTGCATCTGTATGATGCTGAGCCGGAATTTAATATCAATTTCCTGGCAAAGCCGTATGCCCGGAATACCATAAAAATTGTGGCAGATACGGATATCACAATCACGAATATTGCTATGGACAGTGACATGGAAATGGTGAACAGGAAGAATCAACCGGTACGCTTTCCCCTGGAATTATCTAAAGGAGAGACGTACCCCATCACTATAAAATGCACACCCAAAGCCGCCACGTACAGCTTTTATGACACCGTAACCATCAGTACCTCAGGATCACGTTTCAAGTACAAGATCATCTGCGCGGAGTGGTGTGGCCACATAGATCGTAATAACGTAACGGTACTGCAGAATTTCAAGCTCAGCAAATCCCGGGACAGGTACCTGTTCATTAAAGGGTGCGGCTCTGTAACTAATTTCACGATCACGGATGATGATGGAAAGGCAAACAACTATTCTGCTCTTGGCGGGAGAGTAACCGCAGTAGATCTCAGTGAATATGCGCCCGGCCTTTATACCGTGGATGTTACCATGGGCGATTGTGAGGCAGAAGGCAATGGCATTAATTTAAGAATCGTAGAATAAGGATTATCCACCCATCGGGGGGATATGCGATCGGTCCATTTGCGGTAGCTTGTAACCATGAAGCGTTTCTTTTTCTTCTTCCTTATTTCAATAGCTATGTCCGACAGCACATCTGCCCAAGCTCCTGCCAAACCATGCACCGCTCCCGAATGCAACCAGTTCGATTTCTGGATGGGCGACTGGGCGCTTAGTTATAATGATACGGTCCATGCCACTAACCGCATCACAAAGGAAATGGGCGGGTGCCTGATCCATGAACATTTCGACGATCCTGCTCATACTTATAAGGGCGAGAGCTGGTCTATGTACAATGTCAAAACAAAGTTGTGGCAGCAGACATGGGTGGATGACCAAGGCGAATATATAACGCTTACCGGTACATTCGCAAACGGCAAAATGACCTTGCACACCGAGCCAGTTGCAATGCCCGACGGAACCAAATCGCAGAGCCGCATGGTGTTCTATAATATCACAAAGGATAGCTTTGTCTGGGATTGGGAGTCGACCACAGATGAAGGCAAGACCTGGAAAAACAACTGGCGCATCCACTACAAGAGGAAATGATCACTTAGCAAACGGCGTTATCCTCACGGATAAGTTAATTACGCGACCATCGATAGGCGCCCACAGCGGCTTGAAGGTGGGGTTAGTTATTGGTCCGGTATATATTTGCTCAAAACGCGTCTGCCGGTAATCAAACAGATTTTCGCCGTTCAATACGATGCTGAATTTTTTGCCGAGCTTTCTTTCTATCATCAGGGAGGCAAGCACATAAGGTTGTGTATCCGCATCACCGTCTCTATACTCTCCACCAATGAATGAACCCTCCAGCCCAACGCGCCATTTTTCCTCAAATTGCCGGACAGCGGTAAAGGCAACCCTGTGGCGTGGCGTAAGCGGGAGGAACTGATCTTGCTGCAGGTATTTGCGTTCTGCGTCTGTATAAGTATAGCCCAGGTACAACTCCAGTTTTTCTATTGTTACCTTCACATAGGTATCAAAGCCCATCGTGTTCAGCGGCTTGCCGCCATTGCTGAAAATAACCTGCTGGCTCGGCAATTGTGTGGCAACAACCGGGTTCGATATCTGTGTGAAGAAGAACGCATGGTTGATGAACAGGTTAATGTTGCTGCCGATGTCCTTCTTGAAATTCCCTTCCAGGTTGTATCCCTGCGATGTCTCCGCCTTGATATTTGAAGGCAGTGGCTGCAAGTCCTGCACAGGATAATCTATTATCTGCACCTCCAGCGGGTTGGGTATCTTGTACCCAAAGCCCACACCGGCTCGCATAGCCCATATATCATTGAACCGGTGGAACAATGCAATACGGGGCAAAATAAAATTGCCATAATTATCGGTATGGTCGCCACGCAGACCAGCCTCCAGCGTGGTTTGTGCAGGCAGGTGAAGGGTATATTGCGCAAAGGCGCCAATAACATTGTTCTGAAAATCCGTCAGCGAAATGCTGTCGCTGCCGGACAATTTTTTGAAGTGGTCCCCTGTAGAATTGATGCCTGCAACAATACTGTTATTTTTTTGCGGTATGAACACAGATGCCTCTGAATAGTAATTGACCTGGTTGCCCTTTATATCATCTGTATTTGAGGCTATATCCCGGTTGAAGGAGCTGACGCTACCCTTCACAGTAAGTTTCATCGCGCCCGGCAAAGACCGTTCAAAAATAAGCTCGCCGGTATTACGCTGTGTGCGGTCTTTCTCAAAATATTGGTGTGTGCTGTCCGGGAGGTGGTCTATCACCTGTACATCCCCCCCATAGCGCTGTTCAAAAGTGCCGTTATATCCAACTGTCAAAGTTGTCTTTTCATCGGGATAATAAAACAGGCGGGGATGTATAGTGAATGAGCTGAGTTGTGGCACATCAGAGAAACCGTCGCCATTTACATCCACTGCATCCTGGTGGTTGTAGCCTGCAAATAAAGTGTAGCCGAATGTTTTATTGCGCCGCGCAAAGTAAGCATTCACATCTTGCTCCTGCAGCGTGGTGGCATTAATGGTAAACACCGCCTCCTGATCATACGATGGCTTCTTTGAAATAAGATTGATCAGCCCCGCGATAGCGCCGCCGCCATAGAGTGTGGACGCAGAACCCTTTACCAGCTCCACCTGCCGCAGGTCCAGCGGTGGTATCTGCAATATCCCAAAGCCGCCTGAAAAGCCATCGTAGAGCGGCATACCATCTCTCAGTATCTGCGTGTACTGGCCGTTGAGCCCTTGTATGCGCACATTCATGTTTCCCGAAGTTGCAGATGATTGCTGTATCTGTACACCGCTTACATCGCCCAGGATGCTGGCAATATTCGCCGGCCTTATTGTGTTCTCTTCTTCCAGGTCTTCCTTGCCGATCACTTCTACTTTCAGCGGGGCATTTTCTATGCGCTCGTTGGTGCGGGTGGTGGACACAAACACAACTTCTTCCAATTCTTTACCATTTTCAGAGAGCGTTACTTCGTGCCATTTGTCTTCATGGAGGTTGGCAATAAGTGTATCGCTTTTGTAGTCTAAAAATGCGAAATAGAAAGTGTCTGTGCCGGCGCTAATGTTGGTAATGGTGACCCTGCCGCTATCGTTGGTGGCGCCACCATTGCCGTGTTTGTCATTTACGATAACGCCGGGCATATTATGCCCATCGTTGTCTTTTACAATCGATCTGAAAGTATATTGTGCCCGTGCTGACGCTGATAGTACGAGCAGCGTCATGATTAATATTAATTGCCTCATTTTCTTTCCTCGGTTTAATACTGCAAAGTAATCTCAAGATTCTGAATAAATCCGGTAGTTGCCTATATAAATGCAACAGAGAAGATGTGCCTTTCATTGGTATGTTCGTACCTGACGGCATAGCCGGCGGTATCGCATATTTGTTTTACAATAGATAGCCCGAGGCCGGTGCCCTCCTGCGAGTTCCCATTTCTGTAAAATGGCGTGAAGACTTTTTCAATATCCAGCTTTCCGGTATTCGATGGGTTTATTATACTCAAAGTGTTGTAGTGCAGCACGATATTAACCGCGCCTCCTGGCTTGTTATATTTTAGTGCATTATTAATGAGATTATTAATCAGTATGTCGGCCAGGTGGTGGTGAAACAGGATGGTAGTTGGCGTTAAAGTCGTCATCACCGCAATACCCAGGTTTTCTGCGATATCCGCGTATTCTGCACACTTCTCTGCAACTATTTTATCTATCTCCACTTGCTCGTTCAGTACAAATTGTTTGTTCTCAACCTTCGTCAGCAGTAACAGAGACTGGTGCAGCCGTGACATCCGTTGCACAGACATCTCAATGTCGGCAATAGCTTGCGCATTGTTCTTCAGGACTTCTTCATTCTGTATCAGCATGTCCAGTTTCAACCTCATAATTGCCAGTGGAGTTTGCATTTCATGCGCTGCCTGCCCTGTGAAGTTCTTGAGCACACCATAGTCGCGCTGCACGCGTGCTATCATCTCCGTCATGCTTTGATTTAGCAGGGAAAACTCTTCAATTTCTCCCGCTTCAAATGCGGGAGTGGTCAGGTCAGTTACGTCATAGGTTTTTACCTTGGCTATCGTTTGGTAAAATGGCTGCCATAGCTTTCGTAACACTGTTCTGTTTATCAAGTATCCAGCCAGCAATATCAGGCCTATCATCGCAATAGTGATGCCAATGATCACTTGTAGCAATGCTTCGGTTGCTTCGGTGGGTATGGCAACTTTTACAAGAGTCACCTTGCCTTGTGTGGAGACAGTAAAATGTATCTCGCGGAAATCTTCTTCCACGCCGCCATACTTATTTTCGCCCGACAGGTAGCTGGTTTTAACCTCGGAACCTGCTGGCTCGTAAAAAGTGTATTCGTTTTTTGTAGGGATGACCTCTGGCAGTGAATGGTGCAGGGTTACGTATGCAGTTATTTCGTCCCTTTCCGAGCGAAGTTCTCCATCTAGTTCACGGATGAGGATGAAGTTTAGCAAAAAATAGAAACAGCAACTGCCAACGATAAATATCGAAATGGTAGCCGCAATGTTCAGCCGGTTATATTTTTCTAGTAGTTTCAATGGTTGAAAAATTTGTACCCCATTCCATAAATGCTGTGGATATAGTCCCTGGCACCTGCATGGGATATTTTTTTCCGCAGGTTTTTTACATGGGCATAAAGGAAATCATAATTGTCAGCTACATCCATATCATCACCCCAAAGGTGCTCGGCAATAGTATTCTTAGATAAGACCCTGTTTTTATTGATGATGAGGTATATCAGCAATTCGTATTCCTTCCGTGTCAGTATCAGATCCTTATTATGGACCATTACCGTCTTACCTTCTGTATCTATTGTTATTTCCTCAAACACCAGTTGGTTATTGCCCTGCTGGTTCTTTCGCCTGAGTATTGCCGCTATTCTAACACTTAGCTCAGACAAGTGAAATGGTTTGGTAAGGTAGTCGTCTGCACCAAGTTTCAGGCCGGTTATCTTATCATCGAGCTCATTTCGCGCGGAGATAATAATCACGCCATCCGTTTTTTTTGCCTCCTGTAAAGACTGCAATATTTTTAGTCCGTCACCATCAGGCAACATAATGTCCAGCACTATACAGTCATACTGGTACAGATCAGTTTTTTCCAACGCGCTTCGGTAGCTGCTGACAGACTCGCAGAGATATTGCTGCGAGGAAAGGTACTCAACCATGCTCCTGTTCAACACCGGCTCATCTTCTACAATAAGGATCTTCATCGGGGCCGTTATTTTCCAACTACCAATACCTGGAATGAGCCTGGCACGATACCCGGCCTTCTATGCTCCTTTTCTGCTGGGTCTGCCGGAAGAAAATCAGCCGTAGGTAGGTACACGCGGTGTGTCTTTTCATCAACTGCTATAGTGCGTGCGCCTTTTTTTGTCACCGCATTCTCCACTACCGAAAATTCTTTTGCTGATTTTTCATGGATCACCGTCAGCGTTCCTTCCCCGTTCGAGCTGAAAACATTTTTCAGTTCTGCATCAAACGCCACACCATCGCAGCCATCGCCTATTGGCAGTTCTTTCACCACCTTGCCGTTCTCAGCGTTCATCACAATAAGCAACTTGTTATCGCAGCCAGCAAACAATCTCTTTGTCTTCACATCTATTGCCAGCCCAGAAGGTTCTTTGCCATTACCTATTTTCCAGCGGTTGGTAACCGTATATGTTTTCATATTTACAACAGCTATTTCGCTCTTGTCTTCTATATTGATGTATAGGTTTCCAGCTTCATCACTAACAGCAGTCTCCGGCTTGCCACCCAGCGATACTGTTTTTACAACTTCATTGGTAGCCGGGTCTATTACAGAAAGGTCTTTGCTGCGGCCATTGCAGGTATATACCTTCTTAGAGAAGGGATCATACATAATTGCATCGGGGTTTTCACCTGTCTTTATTTGCGCCAGCACGGCGTTTGTGTTTATGTCAAATACCGTCACCGTGTTCAGGCGGCCATTGCTGGTAAAGCCTTTCTTAAATTCCGGTGCGAAAGCAATGCCATGCACACCTGTCGTGTTAGGAATTACACCCAGGGAGTCGCCTGTGTTCTGGTTCAGTATATTCACCTGTGAACTGTGAGATACATATATGTTGCCGTTCACCGGGCTCACCGCTATATAATCCCACCCGCCGGGGCTGGCTATGTGAAAGGTATTAATAACGTGGTATCCTGTAGGCTGGGTAAATGCTGTGTTACAAACTGCGCAGGCTACTAATGCGGCGCCGATAAAATTGAAGTATCTCATTTTAGTCTTTTTGCGTTTTTATAAATTTACCGTGTTCATCAAAAATAACATCCGTTCCCTTTACTTCGGCTTCATAGCGGGTTTCGCCGTTTGCCATTTTTAGTTTTGCGGCTTCTTTTACTTTTTCTCCTTTATAGTTCCGGGCAAGGTATGTTGCAGCCGATGCAGGCAGCGCACCTATTTCAATCGCATTTTCTGTTTCCAGCCATGCGCCGGCCGGATCAAATGTAGCAGACATTTTTTTGTCACCCTGTCGGAAATTTGCTTCAAAGTTGCCGTTTTCTTTTTCCCATTTCGCATCCTTTACGTCTGCAAAGCTTTTGGCGAATGTAGCCTTAACGGTTGCCGGAACTTTCGATGCATCTATCTTCTGGGCAAATGCAGGCATTGATAAGAACATTAAACCGGGAATGATCATTTTTTTCATACAGCTCCTTTTAAAATTGAGATTCAAGGCAAATGTACTTGCCAAATCTGTAGGCATTCTGAAGAAACATAAATTTATTCGATCGGGTATGCCATTTATTCCCCGCCATAAGTGGTATAAAAAAGGTAGTTACGGCGGCTAATAATTAAACGCTAGTGGGCATTCCCCTCACTTTTCCGCACATCTATTACCTTCACCTGTACCTTAACGACGCCATTATATTCGTTCTCTTCAATATTGTAAACCATATCAAAAGGGCCATTGCGCACTATCTCATACTTATCCCCAATGCCAAATCCAATGCCTTCAATAATAGACCCGTTTTTCTGGTGGGCTACAATACGCAGGTGCATCTCCTTCACCATGCTTGATGAGCCCTGGTAGTCATACAGTCCGCGCGTCACAAAAACTGGTCTCATGTTAGCAGGGCCAAATGGTTCCAGTTGTTTCAGCAAATTGTAAAATGCCGGCTTCACTAACGAGAGCGGTATATCTGCATCTATTACTATTTCAGGTATCTGCTGCTCAGGCGTAATTGTGGAAGCCACTATTTTTTCAAATGCTGCAATGAAGTCTTCCACGCGGTTTTCGGCCATTGTCATACCGGCTGCATAAAAATGCCCGCCATAGTTTTCCAGCAGGTGGCGGCACTCATGTATGGCTTCATAGATATTGAAACCCGATACAGAACGCGCAGACCCGGTGGCTTTGCCATTGGCGCTGGTAAGCATTATGGTAGGCCGGAAATAATGATCTATGAGCCGCGATGCTACAATGCCTACCACACCCTTATGCCAGTGCGGCCGGTACAGCACGGTCGATTTACGCTGTTGCAATTCTATGTTGCCATCCAGTATCGCCAGCGCCTCTTCCGTGGTGCTTTTGTCCACCTCCTTGCGGTCATCATTATCAGAGTGCAGCGCCGCGGCAAGTGATTGTATTTTTTCCGGGTCGGTCTCTATAAAAAACTCCACAGCTTTGCGGGCATCGTCCATTCTCCCCGCAGCATTTACGCGTGGGCCTATTACAAATACCAGATCAGTAATGGACAATGATTTCGTTACGCCGCCCAGTTCTTTAAGTGTAGAGATAGCAAGACAAGGAGATTCATTAATTCTTTTTACGCCGTAATGTGCCAGTATGCGGTTCTCACCATCTATGGGCACTATATCGGCAGCAATGCTGGTAGCTACAAGGTCCAGGTAGCAGTACACTTCTTCTGCAGGCATCTTCCAGTGCATCGCCAACGCCTGTGCTAGTTTGAAGCCTATACCGCAGCCACTTAGTTCCTTGTAGGGGTATTTACAATCTACCTGTTTCGGGTTCAGGATAGCAAATGCAGGTGGTATATTAGCATCGGGAAGGTGATGGTCGCAAACGATCACATCTATTCCCAGCGACTGCGCATAAGTGATCATCTCCACAGACTTGATACCGCAGTCCAGCGTTATCAGCAGCGTGTAGCCATTGCCATGTGCAAAGTCAATGCCTTGTTTGGATATTCCATATCCCTCGCGGTACCGATGGGGGATGTAATAGGCGAGCTCACCGCTGTATTTTTTTTTCAGGAAGGAATATATCAGGGAAACAGCCGTTGTACCATCCACATCATAATCTCCATACACCATTATGCGCTCATGCCATTCTATCCCTTCGCTTATCCGCTCCACTGCTTTCTTCATTCCCTTCATCAGGAAGGGGTCGTGCATTTGTGATAATTGCGGGCGGAAAAACAATTTTGCACTCGCATAATCTTTAATGCCACGTAGCGCCAGTATCCTGCATATAGCAGGGTTCACCTTCAGTTCTTCGCTCAGCCTCGTTACTATTGCTTCATCTGCCGGTCTTAACGTCCATCTCTTTTCAGGCTTCATTTCCAAAATCCAGTTGCTGCACCGCATTGTTATACTCCGTTACCCATTTGCCCAGCGACTCTGTAAACCCGCCATTTTCCACATTCACAAAAAAATCGCCTTCGGTCATTATTCGCTGCAGCAGTTTGTCCTGCGCCTGTATGCACTGCATGGCGGTATTGTATGGCGTATGGCTGAACGAGACCATTTCATATACCGACACAAACTGCTCGGGATAACGCTTGCCCAACTCTTTCTCTATTTTCTTCCGCTCCAGAAACATGGGGTCGGCAACCTTATCACGCATCTCTGTAAAATTAAGGAGCGCGAGCTGTGCCACCGCATCACCATTCGGCTTCCTTTTCTGTTCGTATGCTTTAAGTATCGCGTTCCAGTCCTCATCGTGCTGATCCAACAAGGAAGACAGCACAGTCACATCCTCAAACCCTGCATTCATGCCTTGCCCGTAAAACGGCACAATGGCATGGGCAGCATCGCCTATCAGCGCACTCTTGTTTTTATAATGCCATGGGAAGATATGCGTGGTAATGAGTGAAGAAGTAGGGTTGGTAAAAAAATCATCCAGCAGGCCCGGCATCAGCGCTTTTGCATCGGCAAACTGTTTGTCGAATAGCTCAGTTACATCTTCTCTGCTATTCAATTTATCAAAAGCCACTTCCCCTTCAAAAGGCATGAATAGGGTGCAGGTAAAAGTGCCATCGGTATTAGGCAGCGCAATCATCATATACTTGCCGCGCGGCCATATATGCAGCGCGTTTTTTTCCATTACCCACTCTCCGTTCTTACCCGGCAATATACAGAGCTCTTTATAGCCATACTCCAGGTACATCTGCTGGCAGTTCACCCTGTTCATATGGGTATAGCTTTCGCGCAATGCTGAGAATGCACCATCGGCGCCAAACAAAAGATCGGCATGTACTATTTTCTCTTTGTGGTCGTGATGAAAATGAACATGGTTATTCTCTACGTGTACGTTTGTGCAGCGGTGTTCAAAGTGAATGTTCACGCCCTCCTGCTCAGCGAGCGTCATTAGCTTTTTATTCAGCTCACCACGACTCACTGAGTATATCGCTTCGTTGTTTTTGCCGTATGGCTGAAAAGCCGTTTGCCCATCAGCCTGGTGCAAGTAGCGCCCATACATGGGTATTGCGATTGGTTCCATTTCCTCCTTTAACCCCGCCAGTTCCAGCGCCTTCCAGCCGCGTGCGCTCATCGCCAGGTTTATAGATTTGCCAGCCGATATTGTCGCATCACGCATATCGGGGCGGCGCTCATAAATAGATACTTCGTGCCCGCGCTTGCGGAGAATGATAGACAACAACGAACCAACCAGCCCTGCGCCCAATATTGTAACATGCCTTGACATAATATTCAGAAACTTAGTAAGGGGCAAATTACTGAATTATCAGGCAATGCGACAATGATTATGATCATATCATTATTGTGGCCATTTAAAGAAGGTTATACCTATATTTACCCTCTATGAAACGTAAGTTTATCCGGGAGTATTCACTATTTGTATTGGTTCTTTTAATAGCCTGCTCAGCATGTTTCCATGCTGAAAATGAAGTCACGAAAATATTGCCCTTTAACTATAACACGCCTAACGTTCATGTATTCTCAGTAAAAGCGACGACTGCGAATCATTGTTTGTTATACGCAGATACCCTGGGGTTTGTGTGTACAAACGGAGCCGACCCGTTAAATAATGGCTTTACAAAAACGAGCTGGGTGTTTTTAAGTACATCAGGAAAGGATCATTATGTTCTTAATCCAAATAAATATAGCAATTCATGGGATGGTACGCTTTGTTCTCCGGACAGTTTGTTTATGCACCCTCTCCGGAACGGCCAGTACCGTATTTTAGAAATTTCCTCTTATCCGTTTCTGCTTTTCCCTCTGTACGTTGGGAAAAAATGGGATTGGCAAATCAATGTCGGTGGACAATGGAGCCCAAATAAATCCCTGGCATGGAGCGGGGATGAGCTGTTCACTTCAAAGTATGAAGTTACAGACACTCCTTCAGTGCGCATGCCGTTCGGGAATGTTAGCTGCTATCATATACATGCCGCCAATAGCTCCAAATTCGGAATATCTTCAGCAGAATTTTACTACAGTTTTAAATATGGCTTTGTAAAAATGGACTACCACCCACTAGACAGCACAGAAATTGCATTTGATCTTCTAACAATAACAAATGACCCTGCGTTATTTAAATCTATCATCCCAAATTACCAGGAAGGGCAGGAATTCATGGACCTGATGAAAAAATGATTTTCTCATAGCAGGGGATTTTACCAGCTTACCGATAAGGTCCATTATTTCTTTGGGGGGCGATCTCTTTGGCTTAGTAAAAAGCAATATAGTAAACGATGCACGGTGCACCTACCCCACGCAATATCCATAACTTGCTATTAACTTAAAATATTTGTCACTTTAGAAGATCTGCAATATTTTAGTGTAGTATTCAAACACATTCTTATGAAAAGATCTTATACTAACGTAAAGCTGTTCATCTCTTTCCTTTTTTTATCGCTTATATTTTCACAAAATGCATTTTCGCAGCTTGCGATCATCGGAGATTTGAAAGGAAATGATTACTATGGCGGCTTTTCTGTAAAAAATACTTCAGGTACGTCGCACGACTATGTGTATAGCAGCGTTGAAATACGTGACGATGGATGGTCGGGTACAAAAGTGTGGGAAACAATTGCAGGTTCTTATATTGCTTCGGCAGAACAAAAAAAAGGCACAACCGAGATTCTGGTATTAGTGCAGAGCGGGGATCCGACACTTAATGGCAATGTATATCTTGTGAATCCCGCTGTTCCGTTCGGATCTAACGCGGTGCTTATCGGGCAAGTTACAGATGGTGGGTCTGTCACATGGGAGGATATCAAGGGCGATGCTGTTTATGTTCGCAATAATCAGCACTTATTCGTTTCTCACGATCTTGGCGCTACATGGAATATAGACTCTACAGGCCTTATAGGAGCCACAATCAATAATTTTTGTCTTGATAGTGCAAGCACGGTTTACCTCGCTGCATCAGGAGGGCTTTTTAAGCAGGACACCAGTGTTACCACATGGACACAAATGAGCAGTTTCGCAGGATATGGTACACCTCAAAATGTTTTTGAAGACAGGGAAGGGCGCATATATGTAAGCAGCACCTATGGTGTATATATAAGCACAAACGCAGGTGTTTCCTGGTCCATTGATTCAGGTGGCATAGGCACTGCGGCAGTTTCCAAATTCAGTGATGATCTATATCATAACGTTTATGCGATAGCAAATAATAAGCTGTTCAAATCGGCAGGAGGAACTGCTTCGTGGGTGGAAACAGACGGGGGAATAAATGCAATATGTATAAAAACACCAACTTATACGGGCATTACTGGTGATACCGTTTTAGTTGCCGCTACTTCCTTTGGTGCATTCAGAAGCACTGACCAAGGTGCGACATGGGCGCTCGGCGATACCGGTAGCTATGTTGACAGACTCACATCATTTGTAAAAACACCGACTGGCAGGTATGTTGCTTGCGACGCCCTTGGTATTTTCAGAAAAGATTTCCCTGATGCAACATGGGCAAAAACCTATCCGGTTGCAGGTTTTCATGCCAGCCTGGTATTGTATGGCGATGCCGCCGGTAATCTGTTTATACAAAACCAGGACCTCAATGCCACTGGCGCTATCCCACTTATTAAAAGCACGGATAATGGTAACACATGGTCTGTGGACACCGCAGGAGAAGCAGCTATAGACGGGAATGTCTTTTATATAGATGAAAATAATAACCAGCACTATGGTACATCTTATTATGGTTCTTCTTTCTATACGCATATGTGGTTACGCACTCCCGGCGGCAGTTGGGTGGCCGATACCAATAACTTTCCGGTACACAATTACAGTTATGTCAATTCCATTTGTTCGGATCAAAGCGGCTACCTGTATGCCTCCGGCTACTTCAATGGATACAATAGCGTCCTCCGCAGGCCTGTTGCCGGCGGTGCCTGGGCATTAGACACAGTGGGCACCACTGTTTATGGCAACTTGCCGCACATGACCAGCGGACACAATACTATCCTTGCTTATAACAACACTCATTTACTGATGCGCAAAGCAAGCGGTTGGGCCGTTGTGCCATTCCCTGCGGCAATTGCTGCAGATGGTATCGTTTCAGCCTCAGTTGATGGAAACGGTGTCATATTCGCTAATTTCAAAAGCATGATCAGTGACGGTGTGTATTACACGGCGGATAGTGGAACTTCATGGGTGTTTGCCGGGCTCGACCATATTACCGCCTATACGCTGGTATCATACGGTGATACTACCTTTGCGTGCACTGACAGGGATGGCGGCTATAAGCTTACAGCCACACCTTATATAACACCTTTGCAAACGCCTGTTGTAACCGCCATAACAGCAAGCCATTTACAACTAAGTAACCAACCTAATCCGTTCGGAAATACTACGCGTATCAATTATTCCGTGCCGCAAGATGCTATGGTGACCATAAAGATCCTTGATATGACAGGCCGTGAAATCTCGCAATTAGTGAATGAAATGCAAAAGGCTGGCAGCTATTCCCTTAGCTGGAATGGTAAAGATCTCCCTCACGGCAATTATACCTGTACCATAACAGCGACATCGCCTGCAGGTGGCTATACTGAGCATAGATCAGTGAAAATGACCCACTATTAAATGTAATGCTCCCGAATAATTGATGAGCTTGCCAATGACCCTCCTGTAAAATAGGTTGCAAGTCTGAATAAGCCCTTTTAGGGGTTTGGGGTTATCTTTGCAAAAAACATCGCAGCCATGCCAGCCGTTTTCTACGAACAGGATGTAACATCAGGACTAAAGCAAAAACGTAAATTGTCTGTCTTTATTGATGAGATCATCAGTAAGTATATGGCAAAGGTGCAAACGGCTGATCTCAACATCATTTTTTGCACCGATACTTACCTGCTGGAAATGAATAAAAACTTCCTCGATCACGATACCTTTACAGATATCATTACCTTCGACCTCAGCGAGTCGAAGAAAGCGATGGAGGGGGAAATATATATCAGTGTGCAGCGGGTAAAAGAAAATGCCAGAATATTTAAGACTACTTATACCGATGAGCTACACCGGGTCATATTTCATGGGGTGCTGCATTTGTGCGGATTTAAAGACAAGAAAGAGAAAGACCAAAAGGTAATGCGGGAGAACGAAGACTACTGCCTGGAACATTATAAAAAGGAATTAGCAAAATGAATATTGAAAAGCTTTACGAAGACGATGACCTTATAATTATAAACAAACCGGCCGGGATGCTTGTTGTGCCCGACCGCTTTAACCATGAGCTGCCCAGCCTCAACAAAACGCTCGAAGCCAAACTGGGCCAAAAGATATGGGTAGTTCACCGCCTGGACCGTGATACCAGTGGTGTGATCTGCTTTGCTAAAAATGAGCAGGCTCACCGGTACTTATCCATACTTTTTCAGGAGCGGGATGTGAATAAGTTTTACGCCGGGCTGGTATATGGTATCGTGGAGCCGCCTGAAGGCCGTATAGAAGGAGCCATAGCTGAGCATCCCGCCGCTAATGGAAAAATGATCGTAGCAAAGAAAGGAAAGCTGGCTGTTACCGACTATAAAGTAGCGGAACAATGGCCGTTATATGCATTAATGCAGTTTCAGATTCATACTGGCCGTACCCACCAGATACGTGTGCATATGCAATCCATAGGGCATCCCATAGTTTGTGATGAGTTGTACGGTGACAGTGATCCATTCCTGCTATCTAATATCAAACGGAAATACAACATGTCGGGGAAGGATGAGGTGGAAAAGCCACTGCTGAGCAGGCTGGCGCTCCACGCCTATCGCATAGAATTTGACAAAGAAGATGGCACCCACATATCAGCCGAAGCACCGCTGCCGAGGGATATGGCCGCCTGTGTGAAACAACTAAATAAATGGACGAAACCATTAACCCCCCACGCTGATGACTAGACCGAATAGCCAGTTGGCGATTCGCGATGAACTCGCTAGTTTTACAAAAATATTTGATACACTATAATCTAAGAAGCAAACAAAAATGACATCACAAATAAACATACAAATAGAGCTGGCCGAAGATAAAATGCCGGAGTCGATACAATGGACCGCACCCGATGGTGGAGTGGCTGATTGGCAAAAAGCAAAAGCTATATTACTCGGCCTTTGGGATGGTGAGGAAAAGTCAGCACTGCGCATTGACCTCTGGACAAGCAAGATGATGGTGGACGAAATGAACGACTTTTTCTACCAGACTTTTTACGGCATGGCCGATACTTACTTACGTGCTACAAAGAACCCGGAGCTGGCCCAGGAAATAAAAGATTTTGCAAAAACATTCCTCAAAAAAGCGTCAGAAGCAACACCGGCAGAATAGGTGGAACCTCTGCCGACAGGCAGGTTGGGAATTTGGAATTTGGATTATATTCTGCTCAATTCCTGATTATCGAAATAAGAACCCAAATTCCCAATTACAAATCCTTAATTCCTAAGTAACAATCCAAATTCCAAACCACCAATTCCAAATTCCAAAAAATATGTCTCTCGAAACAAAAGTAATGGACGAACTGAAGAACGCGATGCGCGCAAAAGATGAAGCAGCATTACGTTCACTTCGCGCTATCAAGGCTGCTATTATCATTGAGAAAACTGCCGAGGGCGCCAATGGTGAGATCAGCGAAGCCACCGAAATGAAGATGCTGCAAAAACTCGCCAAGCAACGCCGCGACTCACTCGATATCTTCGAAAAACAAAACCGTGAGGATCTCGCTGCAAAAGAACGCGAAGAACTGGCTATCATCGAGAAATTTCTGCCAAAACAGATGTCTGCCGATGAACTGCGGGCTGAGGTAAAGGCCATCATTGACCAGGTAGGCGCTAAATCACCTGCCGATATGGGCAAGGTAATGGGTGTAGCTTCAAAACAGCTTGCCGGCAAAACCGATGGTAAAGCCATATCTGAAATGGTGAAGCAATTGCTGGCATAGGATGTAGGTGTCCCACACCTCTAAGGTGTGGGACACCTAATCAAATACATTTTTGAATTTTGACTTCGCCAAAATGGTTCTTGACGTAATAGGCCTTTTACTGATCATCTTATTTTTTATACGCGGCTACACAAGAGGTTTTATTGTAGCCGCGTTTTCTGTATTGGGCATATTGCTGGGCATCCTCTGTGCGCTAAAGCTGTCGCAGTCATTTGCTGCATGGCTGCTTGCGAAAGGCTGGGTTACTTCTGGTTGGGTGCAGATCGTGAGCTATGTCCTGCTCTTCGCGGGTGTGGTGATCATCGTGAACCTCATTGCCAAACTCATACAGAAAGCAGTGGAAGGTCTCCTGCTGGGCACGGTCAACAGGCTTGCGGGTGGACTTGTGTATGCGTTAGTAAGTATCTTATTGTGGAGCACCCTTTTATGGATAGGTGGCCACATGCACATCATAAGCCCCGAAACTATTGCTGCTTCCAAAACCTATTCCTGGTTCACAAGAATAGCGCCGTGGTTCTTTGAGCAAGTTGGCAAACTGCTTCCGGTCTTCAAAGACACGTTCAGCAAGCTGGAAAATTTCTTCGATACCGTAAACCAGAAAATACCGGCTGATGTGGGTGCTCATTGACAATTACGATTCATTCACCTACATACTGCATGACTACCTGTTGCAGACCGGTAACGAATGTACTGTGTACCGAAATGATGAAATATCCGTACAGCAAATAGAGGCCCTTGATCCCTCACGAATAATTGTCTCCCCAGGCCCCGAAACACCACTACAGGCCGGTATTACTATGGACGTTATAGATCTTTTTCATACACGTATACCGATACTTGGCGTATGCCTTGGCCACCAGGCTCTGGGGATGTACTTCGGCGCAAAACTGGTACACACTCCCTACCCCATGCATGGCAAAACAAGCGAGATAAGCCATAACGGACATGCTTTGTTTAAAGGCATCCCATCGCCGTTTACTGCCATGAGGTATCATTCACTTGCCGTAAATGAATTTGAAGGAACGCCACTCGATATATTAGCTACCACCGAGGACGGCACTATAATGGCGCTAGCCCACAAACAACACCCATGTATCGGGCTGCAGTTTCATCCCGAATCTGTGGGTACTGAAGCCGGGCTGCAGTTGCTGAAAAATTGGGCTGACTTATACTAAAAAATAAGCGATACATTTCCTTATTTCCGACTTATATACGAGCTCTCCATTCGGTTTCCTGGGCACTGTTGATATGGCTGATGTACCGCGCCAGCACAAACAGGTGATCAGACAGGCGATTGAGATACTGTATCACCAGCGGCGCCACAGGCTCATTGTGTTCCTGCATATCCACGCAAATACGCTCCGCCCGGCGACACACGCACCTTGCCACATGGCAGGTGGATGAAGCCAGGTTACCGCCGGGAAGGATAAACGCGCGCATCTCCGGCAACACTTCATTCATCTCGTCTATACGTTGTTCCAGCCACGTAACATCTGCATCATGAAGATCAGGCAACTTCATTTTTACTTCTTTATCCGGCGTAGTTGCCAGTATGGAACCGATGGTAAACAACCGGTCCTGTATCTCCCTGAGCCATGTATCGATCTGCTCATTTTTGGCGAGATCACGTACCATACCTATGTATGAGTTCAGCTCATCAACGGTGCCATAGCTTTCTATGCGTATGTGATTTTTGGGCACCCGCACACCACCTATGAGACTTGTGCCGCCCTTATCGCCTGTTTTTGTGTATATCTTGAACATCGACCATGATTTAAGGATTAGATGATTGTCATGATTACTTTCGAAAAATTAATTTGTTTTACCTAGCCGCTAAGGAAGCCGCGCTCGGTAGTTGGCGGGTATCGGTCTCTACGTGGCCGTCCCTGATCCTTATTACCCGGTGTGTACAGTTCGCTATATCTTCTTCATGGGTTACAAGCACTACCGTATTGCCGCTCTCGTGAATGGTGCGAAACAAGTCCATGATCTCTACCGATGTTTTACTGTCCAGGTTACCGGTTGGCTCATCGGCTAATAGCAATGATGGATTGTTGATGAGCGCACGGGCTATTGCCACCCGCTGGCTCTGGCCGCCGGATAGCTCATTGGGCTTGTGATGGGCACGATCGCTGAGGCCTACTTTTTGCAGCATGGCACGGGCACGCTCTTCGCGCTCCTTCTTGGCAGCGCCCGCATAAATGAGCGGTAGCGCCACATTCTCCCATGCAGTTAGCCTTGGCAGCAAGTTGAACTGCTGAAACACAAAGCCGATCTCTACATTGCGCACATCGGCGAGCTGGTCGTCCTGCATATTGCTTACGTCCTTGCCGTTAAGCACATACTGCCCGGCAGAGGGTGAATCGAGGCAGCCGAGTATATTCATGAGCGTGGACTTACCTGAGCCGGAAGGCCCCATAAGCGCCACGTATTCATTCTCACTGATAAGCAGGTTGATGCCCTTGAGCACAGGCAGTTCCTGCTTGCCCAGAAAATAGCTTTTGCAAATACCGTTCAGCCTGATTACTTCTTTATTAGTCATAAGTCGCTAGTCGTAAGTCATAAGTCCGCCAGTGTTCTGCTTTTTATGACAATGGGATAAATATTCCAATCTCTAAAAGGAATAGTTATTTTTCAAAAATACGCATAATTTCACCCTTTATACAAAGCGGCTGATTCTCTTTAGCATTTACGATTGAATTGCTGCCTTTTGTTTTTTGGATTTTTATCTTTGGAATTTTCAGGATGATAAGTTTTCCGAATTGTAAAATAAATCTTGGGCTTTACATCACCCGCAAGCGGGAGGACGGGTATCATGATATTGAAACGGTATTTTACCCTTTGCCCGCCGAAGCTTCAGCGAAGGTGGGCGGCTTAAATGATGTACTGGAAATAGTACCAGCCAACAAAACGCAGCTGCATATGAGCGGCCTGCCTGTAGCAGGCGACAACAACAGCAATCTTGTATGGAAAGCTTATGAGCTGCTGAAGGAAAAATACCCAAACAAAATAAATGACCTCGATATCTTCCTGCATAAAACAATACCCATGGGCGCGGGGCTGGGTGGAGGCTCTGCTGACGGAGCCTTCATGCTACGGCTGCTAAACGACTATTATCAACTGGGCCTGAACAATGCACAACTCGCAACATATGCGCTGCAGCTCGGCAGCGACTGCCCGTTTTTCATTTACAACACCCCGCAACTGGCTGCAGGCCGTGGCGAAAAGATGACGCCGATACAACTGGATCTTTCGGAATATAGCATACAGCTTATCTGCCCGGCAGTGCATGTAAGCACCGGCAAAGCTTTCCAGATGATGACGCCACGGCCTGCACCGTTTGATCTGGCGCAATTGTCTTCGCTACCGGTTACTGAATGGCGCAACTATATCAGCAATGATTTTGAAGGGCCTGTTTTTTCGCAACACCCGGAGCTTGCTGAGATAAAACAACAGTTGCATGATGGTGGTGCGCTATACTCGTCTATGAGTGGCAGCGGGTCTGCGATCTTCGGGATCTTTGCTAAGGGGCAAAGGGCTGAGGTGAAGTCGGTGGTGGCTTTTCAGGAGTTTTATGTGAGGTTTGATGCAAGTCTCCAAACGACATAGCTGCCTATTCAAGAAAACAAAAGCCCCGTAACCGGGGCTTTTGTTTTCTTGAATGAGAATTCCCTACGACCCCCATTTCCTTACCAGGAAAATAGAGAGGCCCATGATAGCTACTATAGCTACGCAGAGCACAGTGATTATCTTTTTGTAAGAACCTGCAGCTACTTTAAGGCCATGGAGTTCATTGATATTGTTCAGGATATTGTCCATGCGGGAAAAGGCGGTCTCACCCTTTATCACATAGTCATAGGCTCCGTATTTCATACTGTCCACAGCTACTTCCAGCTTATCCTGGCCAGAGAGCATGATAACCTGGGTATGGGGCGCCAGTTCTTTTATTCTTTTGAGCACCTCTACACCATTCTGCGCATTTGGCAGGTGGGCGTTAAGATGGAAGTCCAGCACAACGATCTCCGGGTTGAGGTGCATATCGGCAATAGCGGTCTCGCCGCTTTCGTAGGATTTGATCTTGTATTTATGCCGGTCGCCGATGTAATCCTTCAGCATTTCGTTCTGGATCGGCTCATCATCGACCAGGAAAATATAGTTTGTGCTTTGTTCTGTTGCCATAAAAAGTGTTTCAAGTGGTGAAAAATAGTAAAAATAATGTTCAAAATGGAATAATATCTGAAACAACTAAAAAATACCGTGCCATTTACCTGCGAATTTGCATCATTTCGCTAATTGTTGTTTTTCAATTCCACGAACGCCTTTGTGCATAGGTGTTTCAGATTGGCTACAAGGTCGGGCAGGGTGTCGAAGTGCGCAGCCTCTCCTGCAGATTGCTCTATCAGGAATATCTTGCTTACATCTTCTTTTATTCCCATGTAGGACAACTGCGGTTTCAGGGAGTGCGCGGCGATCTTTATTGCCGGGTAGTCCTTCACCACCATAGCCTTGTCTATGCTGTCGAGCAGCTTGGGCGCATTCTCCAGGAACATGCCTACATATTTTTTCTGCTTCTCCGGGTTGCCGCTGGTGAACGTTTTCAGAAAGTTCATATCAGTGACGTGTTCCGGCAACTGGCGCATTACGCGCTCTTTTTTGGCCGGTGGTTCTTCCCTCACGGCTACAGGTGGAGGGAGTGCTGGCGCTGTGGACGCACCGGGCGCAGCCTCGGACGCCATGACAGTACCTTCCGGCACCACAATATCCATCACGGTATCCATTTTCAGCAGCAGCTCATCGGCCTGGAAGGGCTTGGACACATAGGCGTTCATGCCTATGCTGAAATATTCCTGCACATCTTCCTGCAGCACATTGGCGGTCATGGCTATTATACGCACACTTCTTGCCGGCTCGGGCAGTGTGTTGCGTATCGCTTTTGTAGCCGTAACACCGTCCATCACCGGCATCTGAATATCCATCAGCACAATATCGAACATCTCTTTTTTCAGCCGGTCCACCGCTTCCTGTCCGTTCACTGCCATCTGTATCCTTATGCCGGGTATAAATTCTTTCAGTGTGTCCTCGGCCACCATCCGGTTAAATTCATTATCTTCTACCAGCAGTATCTTCAGCGTATTCAACCGTTCCATAGACCTGGTGTCGAGGAGGCTGCCTTTTTTTGCTTCTTCCTGCACATCGGCCTCTTCCAGCGGTATGGCACATGTGAAAGTGGTGCCTGTGCCCAATATGCTGGTTACGGTAATATCTCCGCCCAGGAGGCCGGTAAGTTGCTTGGATATGGTGAGCCCCAGTCCTGTGCCTCCAAACTTGCGTGTTGTATCTGCGCCGGCCTGGGTAAAACTATCAAATATGGTATCTATATACTCAGCGCCTATGCCTATGCCGGTATCTATCACATCAAAATCTACCCACAGTTTGCTTTCTTCTTTTTTCTTCAGCGTCAGCCTTATCTCTACATGGCCTTTGTCGGTGAATTTCACTGCATTGCCTGCCAGGTTTATGAGTACCTGGTTGAGGCGTGTGGGGTCGCCCACCAGCCTCTTTGGGATAGCCGGATCGACGGTAAGCAACAGCTCTATTTTCTTCTCCTCCACTTTCACCATCAGCATATCCTTTACGCTTTGCACTACCTCATGTATCGAGAAATCAATGTGTTCAATGATTATTTTCCCTGCCTCTATCTTAGAGAGGTCCAGTATGTCGTTGATAATTACAAGCAGGTTATTGGAAGAAAGCTGGATCGCGTTGAGATAGCGCAGCTGGTCTGGCTTTGGCTCCTTGGCCAGCAGAAGCCGGGTAAGGCCCACTATGGCATTCATAGGTGTACGTATCTCATGGCTCATATTGGCCATGAACTGATGTTTGAGAAAAGCAGTGCGCTCGGCCACTTCCTTTTCTTTCTGTGCCAATTCTGTTTCCTGCCGAACCTGCAGGTTCTTCAGCTTATTAAGCGTAGCCTGCTTGAATATGTCTTCTTTAAGTTTTTCAAACGATTTGAGGTGATGAAACGCCTTGGGAATATCGCCCATCTTATCATAAAGAACGGAGAGCATTTCGTGAACGCTCATCATATCGTGGCGGCGGGTGTACTCACCGGCAAGATGATATGCGGCATCCAGCGACTTCACTGCGCCGCGATAGTTTTCATTGTCCATACTCATCCGGCCAAGGTAGAAATGGCATATGATCTGCACTTCGGCATTGCCCAGTTTTTCGGCCTCCTGCAAGGCATGAGCAAGAAATTTATTGGCCTGAGCGAAATCCTGCATTTTATAATAGACCTTGCCCACGCCGCTTTCCGCCAGCACAAATGCAGCAGTTTCAGGCTCTGAGCGGTTCAGGTTTTCTTCAAAATAATGCAGCGCTTCGCCCAGTGATTCTTTCTTAAAATATATATTGCCAAGTGTATTGTAGATATTGAGCAGGCTGTTCACATTATGCACCCGCTCAAAAATGGGCAGGCACTTCAGCGCATATTCCAGCGCGCTGTCATAATCATTGAGGTCATACAGCAGGTTAGAGATACTGGACAGGATCACCGACTGATAATACTCCTCACCCAGTTCCTCGTTTATCGCCAGGGCTTTTTCGTAGTGGGTAAATACATTGGCGAGGTCGCCGAGGTCACGGTATATATTGCCAAGGTAATACAGCGCCGTAGCCTCCATGTTTTTATCATGGGTCTTTTTGGCAATGGACAGCGCCTCGTTCAGCACTTCTATACCGGCTTCATATTCTCCCTTCAACCGGTTGCAAAAACCCTTCAGGCAAAGCCCGCGCCCTATACCCGATGGATAGGCGATGGTGCGGGAGTGCTTGATGATGTCATTGGCCATCTGCGCAGCATCGTCCACCTCAAAATTCTTTACTTCTTCGGCTATGTTCAGCTGTGTATCCACACGTGATTTCTCATCCGTTTGGGTTGCCAGTAATGCCTGTAGCTCTTTGTATCGCGGGGTATCAATCATATTTCACGGAATTCAAGACTATAAATGTAAAAAAAGTAGAGGAATAAATGGCCGCTTCATGTCAGGGCAAACGCATTAAAATTTGTCAACCCCAGTTAGGACGGCCATTAGGTAATCTTTGCTCCAACTTGATTTTTTACGTCTGTTCTTGATACTTATTCGTTTTACGCCTCTATAGTCATCGTGCTGCTTTAAAAGGTTGAGCGCTATTTTACTGACGAAAGAATAGTTTTCAGCAGCATGTCCTGCTCTTTTATTGCTTTTGTCTTCGTCAAAGGCAACATCAA
>CAIRTW010000022.1 GCA_903881585.1 uncultured Bacteroidota bacterium
ATGGCTTTTTGGAACAACAAGAACCGACTTTATTGATTGTCAGAAAAATTTTGTGCAAAACTTACCTCTCAAACCACCATCTGTCTATTTTTCAACATCATTGTGGATTGGCATGGCTATTTTAATGCGTTTGCCCTGCGGGGCGCGGAATATTTTTATTGAATATCAATATTTTTGTAAGTCGAATATCATTTATAGCTCTGCGTAAACCAATAATATAATACGATCTGCACGGCCAGTGCAACAACAACCGCTATGTACCAGGCTTTGTAGGTATGTTTTTCAGGAAGGCTCATAAAGAAGCAAATTATTAATTATTAATACCTTTTAACGCCGGAGCATAAAGCCGTGTGGACGCTACTGCCGAATTTAATGCCCCGTAGTGTTATAACTGATCGCCGTATCATCTACATGATTGATATTGTAAAAGCCATCGGTGAGGTTAATGGTGTTTGCATTGTAGTTATAATTCAGCGTTATTTTATGGCAGGATGGGCCACAATACAGGCCGGTATCATTTACAAACACTATTGTGCCGCCTGTTGCGTATTCGTCAACAATGTTGAGTTTTACGCCGCCTACTTCTACAATGTCTTTATCGAGAATGGAAATAAGAAACGAAGTATCGGGCAAGGCATGAGTGTTGTCTATTACTTGCGAGCCATGATAGTGACGCTGGAAAGCGGCGCTCCAGGAGTGCGTGCCTGCCATACGTTGCATCCCGAATTTATCGTATTGATAAGGCTGTTTGCAGCCGTTTAGTAAGCAGGCAGAAAACAGGAGCAGCAGGCAGATAATTGATTTTCTCATCAGGGTTAAAAATACTAATAAATTATCTTTCGATCCCTACGCGGCACTCAGAATTGACAACTTTTTAAAAGTTCTGATCCACGATACTAAAACACACATCCCCGCCAGTCCGCTAAAAGAAATAGATCTGCTAACCAATCACAAAAAGGCGAAGTAAGTAGCGAAGCTAAATAGATGGTTCCCCTTCAGGGGGACAGGGGTTACTTCCCTAAACTAAGCATATTCATCAGCAACCGTATTGCCCCCTTGTTACCAGCAGGTATCTGCCGGCTAAAAGATAGTGAAGTATAAACGTAGTTCCCCTTGCCTACTTTGGCATAGAGCGTACCGCCTTCCAGCGGCTTCTCGCCATCATCATGCATAGAGAGCAGTGTCTTGTATTTATCGTCCCACTTAGAAGCAAAGTAAAGGCCGCGCTCCTGTACCCAGCCGGCAAAATCATCCTGGGTTATCGCATTCGGATAGTTGAGCAACCGGGCTTTGGGGTCCACGAAATCCATTTTTGCATCTTCTTCCGTTACCCTGTCTGATGTGATGGTAAACGGATATGGGCCCACTTTGGTGGTCGCAAGGTCTTGTGTGGTATTATATTGCATCACCAATGTACCGCCATTCTGAGCATATTCAAATAATACCGGCAACCAGTAAGACATACGTTTTTCCACATTCACAGCCCTGATACCGGTAACAATTGCATCATACTTTTTGAGTTTTGCAGCACTGGTAAGATCACTTTCTTTCAGCACATCTACTTCTATGCCTGCCAGGCGCAGGAAGGTAGGAATGTAATCTCCAGCCCCCTCTATAAAGCCTATACGTTTTGCAGTGCATTTCCAGTTGGCGCGCAGCACCTTGGCAAACGGCTCTGTAAAATATTGCAGCGATGGCAGGTGATTATACTGTATAAGGTGCATCGATTTTTTGAAGGTCTCACCACCAGCACTCAGTTGAGCATTGAGGAAAAAATCATTATTACCCTCAACAGCAAGCGCTTTTGCATCAATATGAACAGATATAATAGTATCAGACGATGAACTTAGATTAAGTCCGTGCACAGAGACAACAGGCTTGGGCGATCTAGTGCTGGTGATATCCAATGTACCGTCTTTGATGTCTTTGTACGCGTGTAGCCTCACCTCTGCCTGCACAGAGCCATCAGTATTGGTGATGATGAGGCTACTGTTAAATGCGACCGTTGCGCCTGGCACTATGCGCAATTGCTCCACCACGTCTCCTTTTACCGGGTCGGTCTTTTTGTAAGACAGCGGTACGGGCAGAGAAAAATCGACATTATTTATCCTCAGCTTCAGCGTTATGTCCAGGTTATTTGGTGTTTCAGGCATCCCTACCAGCGTGTCGTTGGGGATCGAGAACATGGCTTCTTCGGGGTGAGGACCAGCTAACCAATAAGGCTGGGTAATTGGTGTGCTTGCCGGTATAGATATGCTGTGCTCAAAAGTTAGCAGGGAATCCATTGGCAATGTCATATTTGTCACGCTGTCACCGTTACCCCATTGTATGGTGTTCAGGTTTAATGGCATATGCGAGCGTGCAATAACATGCAATGTAAACGGAAGCGAAACACCTGCCACAGTCTGCGGCTGCCTTGCATATACCTCTGCCATAAGCCCGGTGCAGTCCAGTATCACCTGGTCCATGTCTTTTAGCTTTTCTGTGCGCCAGTAGTCGTCCTTTACTTCGGTTATTTTTTTGCGTACAGCAAACAGGGCCGTTAGACTGGCTTCGGGTTTCTTAAAGTCAAAGCGATCGGCAATTTGCTGCAGGTCTGATCCTATATCATCACGCCCTACCCTGCCCCACGTCTTATCTATACCGTCGAATAAAGATGCAGAGAACGGCTCGCCGTCAGTTAGTTTAAAATATTCGGTCTTCACACCTGGCACACTTGGCGTTCCTGCTCCCTGGCTCTTATGTACACTGCGGCTAAGGCCTGCTATTTCGCCAGTGCCCAATCCCATAGTTGGCTCATAGTTTCCCTCGGTCATCTTAAACATATCTTCCGACTGTGTGCTGAACGTGCCGAATTTGTAAGCATTGAATATTAATCGTTTTGGCTGCCATGCGGCGAGGTATTTCAGTTGCTCAGTATATTGCTGTTTATCGCCAGTTACTTTATAGGCATCTGCAGCTATTATGGCCGAGGCTGCGTGCTGGCCATGCCCTGCCTGTGTATTGGGTGGGAAGCGGCATATAACTATATCTGGCCGGTACTTGCGCATCACCCAAACAGCATCATAAATAAGCAGGTATTTTGGCCAGTGCTTAAAGGTCTCTTCATTTGTCTTGGAAAAACCAAAGTCTATAGCGCGGGAAAAGAACTGCTCTGCCCCATCTATCTTACGGGCTTCCATCAGCTCGTGTGTGCGTATTAGCCCCAGGGCATCACCTTGCTCACTACCCAGTATATTCTGTCCGCCATCACCACGCGTAAGGGATAGATAAGCAGTACGTATGTGCTGATCATTTACCAGCCAGGCAAGCAGACTGGTGTTTTCATCATCGGGGTGAGCAGCTACGTACAGCACATTTACCAGGTGCTGCATCTGCTCCATTTCGTGATATATTTTTTCAGAGCTGGCGGGACGAACCTGCTGCGCATTGCTAACAGAGGCAGTTGCGGCTACTAATAAACCGGTAAGGATTTTTCGCATGGAGTAAATTTATAGAAAGCACGAATATAGTATTGTTTCAAAAAACAAAACCGGCAATTTGGTTATAGCCAAATTGCCGGAAACTATTGTAATTAATGAATTGGTATTACTTATCAATATCCTGTTTGTGACGGATAGAGCCATTGATCTCATCAATGAGCTTTGTATTGTTGGCTATGTATTCCGCTTCGTTAGCAGATCCTTTTGCCATCTCCATTGATTTCTTAGCAGCAGAAATTGCCTCATCGTTGTTACCCTTCCTTTTTTCTATACGCGCTTTCAGGTACCATATATAAAATGCCTTAGGGTCTTGCTCCAGTGCTTTGTTTACATAGCTGCTCGCAATATCAGTCTTCTGGTTTGTCTCGTAATAGTAGTTAGCGGCCTGGAAGTAAGGAAGCGGCTGTGGATGGTTGATCGCCTTGTCTATGTTGGTTTCAACTGTCTCGCCGTTGTGGGCAGTTACCGGTAGCACTACCTTTGTCTTTTCCCACATCAGCTCTATCTTGCAGCTATTGAAGGTAATATCACTTATGTCAATAGTGAATGTCTGTACTTCAGTTTCCATAGCTATAGATTTAACCGTAAAGCGGGCTACATCATTTTCTTTTGAGTAACCATCAGCGCCCCAGTTGCCTGTGCCTGTGTTGAGTATTATTCTCCACTGGTCCTTATCGGGCATAGTGTACATGGCATATTCGCCAGCCTTTATTTTCTGTCCGGCTATATCTACGTCTTCACCGAATTTTATTTTGGTAGCAGCATTAGCGCCGGTGCGCCATATTTTGCCGTAAGGAATTATATCGCCAAATATCTTACGGCCCCTCATAGATGGGCGGCTGTAGTTGATCTCGATATTAGAGACAGAGAAGTCCTGGGTAATTTTTGTTGTCGGGCTCAGAGCCGGAAGTTTCAGACCTTGTGCATAGCTGGCAAGCGATGCAGCGACAAATAATACGGAAACGAAAAATTGTTTCATGAGCTTTTGTTTTTTGAGAGCGCAAAATACGAAGTAAGTTGATAAGTTGAAATGCCGCGGTTGAAATGTTAGTAACCTATTTTGTAACTACTGCATCAAATACAATTGCCGGGTGAAAAAAAGCAGAACAATTCAGGCAAAAAAAAGTCCCGATACCGGTAGCGGCATCGGGAAAGGACTGAAGCTTACTAACCCATCATTGTGTAGCAAATGTCCACAAAAAAAATTGCATTTTAAAATAAATATTTTATATATGCCTGCTCCATTTTTAAAACTGTTTAACAATCTTGCTCATCATTTTCGATGCCATTTAATGGAAGTGCACGAACAAAACGTCACCTTCTTCAGCCAATCAATAATCAAAAAAGGAAGAAAATGGCTTCATTTTTTTATAATATCTGTCGATTTAACCATGAAATTATTATAAATACTGACATTTAGTCGCTATTAAAAACATAAATAAGACATAATTTCCGATTTTCATGAAAGGTACGCAGTTTGCAATGGTATCATCAAACACTAAAACTAAAAATTATGTACTACAAAAGAAACTACGGCGTAATGCCCCGCACCTTTGGCGGATTAATGGAAGATATGGTTCAGAACGGCTGGACCAGGTTAAATGAAGAAGTAAACTCATTTGTTGCCCCGGTGAATATCCAGGAAACAGAGACAAGCTACGACCTACACCTTGTAGCGCCGGGCCTGAAAAAGGATGATTTCAAAATAAGCCTGGAAAAGGATATTTTGACCGTCTCCTACCAGCACGGCGAGCAAAAAGATGAGAACAAAGAGCAGCCAAAAGAAAAATGGCTGAGAAGCGAGTACCAGATGAAGTCATTCAAAAGGAGTTTTTCACTGAATGAAAAAGTGGATGCCGGCAATATCGCTGTAAAATATGCCGATGGTGTATTGGTGGTGACGTTACCTAAGAAAGAGGTAACCGAGCCTGCTAAGCACGAGATCGCGGTGAACTAAGTCGCGAATCATAAGTCTGCGAATATGAAAATGCGATAGTTGAAACTAAGAATGTGTGAGTGAGAGGTGTGTGAGTAAAGAAGGAAAGGCGGGTAAAACCGCCTTCCTTTTTTATACAAGGTAAAAACTACAAAACCTGTAAGCCGGATCCTGTTCCCCGATCAAGGAGTGGCTATCATTTATCTGGGATGTTGCTCACGCAACACCTCGAGCTGCCAACCCACGCACATCGGACGAGCCGCCCTCAAGCGCACGCTTATTTGGCATTTCAGCACGCAAGGTTTACCCCTACACATGGTTGCCCATGCATACCGTAGTCTCTTACACTACTTTTTCACCCTTGTCCGCCATAGCTTCAGCGAAGGCGGACCTTGCTAAATCTATGACTGACGGTTATTTTCTGTGGCACTGTCTGTTCCCGCCAAAGCGGGACCTACCCGTTAGGTAGTGCGCTGCTCTGTGCTGTCCGGACTTTCCTCCAATAACTAAATACTGGCGATAACCCGGTTTTGTAGCAGGGCAAAGGTATTACAAATTCAAAAGTAAAAATATAAAATTCAACACGTTTTAATCTCCTCCAGATCATTACAGCTAATTTTACAAAATGAAAAGAATCATAGCCTTTCTTACCGCAGCGCTCACCCTGCTCATAAACTTCACCTCAGGCGCCCAGCAAAACGCCGACAACAAATCGCTCCTCTGGCAGATAACCGGAAAAGGATTAACCAAGCCTTCCTACCTCTTTGGCACTATGCACCAGATATGCGGAGACGACTACATCTGGACAGACAAAATGAAAAGCAGCCTGGACAAAAGCGAGAAGGTCTGCTTTGAAATGGATATGGATGACCCGGGCATGATGATGGCCGTAACCAATGGCATGATAGACAATAGCGGCAAGGAGCTAAAAGACTATTTTACACCCGCTCAGTATGAGTTGGTAAAGCAATACGTTAAGGATAGCCTTGGACTGGACATCATTGTGTTTCAAAAAATGAAACCGGTAATGCTGCAAACCATGATGAGCCTGAAAGATGTAAACTGCAATAACCCCGTCTCCTACGAAGAGAACATTATGAAGGATGCCCAAAAAGACAATAAGGAAATTCTGGGCCTCGAAGAACCGGCAGAGCAGCTGAAGGTGCTCGAAACTATACCAGTGGACACAATAATCACCAAATTGCTTGAAGAAATAACCCAGCACAAAAAAGAAGGCGATGAAGAATACCAAAAGTTGATTTTAGCCTACAAGCAACAGGATATCCCTGCCCTCTATCAGATGATCACAGACTCCAAATCCCTCAACGACGACATGGGCGAGTTCCTGGATGTGCGGAACAAAAAATGGATACCCCGTATGTCCGACAAAATGAAGAAATCATCCATATTCTTCGCCGTCGGTGCCGGGCACTTGTGGGGGGATAATGGGGTTATAAATTTGTTGCGGAGGGATGGTTATAAGGTAGAGTCGGTGAAGTAAGTCATGCCTTCAATAGAATGCAAATTGTTATTCAGGGCAAACATTACCCAAAGGTTTTCAGGTATAAAGCAAACGTCAGCAAAACAAAAAAGATAACAAATATCAGGTTTTGTCTGAACAGTTTTTTTACTTTCAACGAATATTCTTGCAATTGCGCCGACGATCCATCTTTTCTATTTAAACTAAATATCTTGAACATATTTATTGTAACTAATACAGTAAACAAAGCAAACAATCCCGACATAACTAACTTAAGCACCATATCAATTACCGAATTAGTTTAGTTAATGAAAAATGAGCAACACCACCCTCCCCTTGGGGGAAGGGCCGGGAGAGAGGTCACAATTTAAACGAAGGATAATACTGCTTCGCAATAGCCTCATACTTCAACGCCATATCCATTTTACCAAGCCCTTTGTAAGACAGCGCTATATACGGTATATCCTTTACATCCTTCGGATCCAGCTGCAAAGCATGGGTAATGGTTTGTATGCATTGCTCATACTGCTTCATATTGTAATAGCAGTGGCCTAGATTAGAGTAGGCATTTACAAAATTCGGATTGGCCGCAATCAGCTTGTTCAGTATATCCACTGCCTGCTGGTACTTTTGCTCGTAAAGGTACGTAGCTGCCAGGTTGTTGCCGGCGTTCAGGTCATTGGGATTTATTTGCAGGGCTTTAATAAATTCCGGTTCGGCGAGATTAAAGCGGTTTGTAAAATAATAGACAAGGCCTATCTGTTGGTGTACGTCCGGCGTATTAGGGTCGTAGGTCATTGCGGCATTAAAGTAAGCAAGCGCAGAGTCGAACGAATGAAGGTTCAGGTAGCAGCAGCCGAGGTTGTATAACGCCTGTGTAAAATCACCCTTTATCTTTATCGCCATCAGGTAATAAGGCACAGCATCCCGCAGCCTGCCTGTGCGCATATACACCGTTCCCAGGTTATTGGCAGCTATGGATGAATAATCACTGAGCGCGATGGCACGTTTAAAATGCACTTCTGCAGAGTCGTAATTAGGTACCCGGAACCAGGCATTACCTGCCTCTGTGTGCGCATCAGTATAGTCGGGGAAGATCTCCAGCGACTTTGTCAGGTAAGCGATACTTTCCTTGAGCATCTGGCTCTGTTTGGCCGTGTCTTTTTCCAGCGGATATTCATTTTCTATCAGGTCGTTGCCTAAGTAATAATTGAGGCGGCAGTCTTTAGGGGACTTATCTGCATCCACCCTGTAGAGTGAATAATTTGTTCGCCAATCGGCATTGCGGGCGATAGTCAGCACCGAGAAAATAAGGCATACCGGCACCATCACGGCCATCAGCTTTACGTTTTTCAGTAGTGCCGGGAAAGTTATCTCTGCCCTTACCACCCACTTTTCTACGGCCAGCGCTATGAGCCAGCAAAAGCCCGCCGAGGCAAAGAAGGTAAAACGCTCACCCAGTTGCGCCCCCATGAGGAAGAACACATTGGTAAACAATGCCATTGTTGCCAGAAAGTAAAGCATTCCGAATGCCCATGGGTCTTTCTTGTCTTTTATAAAACGGTAGAGCCCAAAGAAACCGAGAAATAAATAGATTGCTAAAGAGAGCAGCACCCAGATATTCCCAAAACCAACAAAGGCAATACTGTCGTAGCAATAGTCGCAATTGAGCGGATAAGGAAGGAAAAGCAGCTTTATATACATGCCCAGCCCTAATATAGCCGTAGCAAAACGCATTGCGACATTCGGGGGGCCATAAGTATGCCCGCCATATATAGTGGTAGAAAGCGCATTGTCAATAAACTCTACCGCACTGGTACTGGCACCGTAATCACTGAGTATTTTACCGCGTATGACGAGGTATATCCCTGCTGCGATACCTGCGCCTGCTGTCATCAGCGAAGCGTGCATGATGGTCTTCTTTTTGTCCGCGTTTTTCTGGTAAAAGAAAAACACAAATGGGATAATGAACAGGAAGGTAATTACGGTTTCCTTTGATAAAAACGATAGGAAGATCATCGCAACACCCGCCAGCAGCTGCCATATCTTACCGCTTTTCTGGTAGGCCACAAATACATTCATAGCGGCAAATGCGAAGAAAAAGCACAGTATCTCATCGAGGCTTTTAATATTGGCTACAGCCTCCGTATGTATGGGATGGACCGCAAACAATACTGAGGCAATAAAGGCTAAACCCGTTCGCTTACGATCGAAAAGCTTATCGAGGAACAGGAACAGAAGAATGACGCAGCCCGCGAAAAAGAGAATATTGAAAAAATGGCTGGCTCCGGGCTTGTCGCCAAATATCTCGTACTCTACTGCAAATACAGTTAAAGACAGAGGGCGGTAATTCTCATTTTTCAGGTAAGCAAACCCTTTCAGGCGGGGTGTTCTCAGCAGCTCGGGAATACCCTTGACGCCTTGTGTTACAATAGTATTTTTAGACAGCACCATAGAATCGTCCAGCACGTATCCATTCCACAGGGTATTGAAGTAAACGGCAAACGAAAGAACTGCGAGGATTATGCACAGCCTGGTGGTAACCGACATCGGTTGCCTTGCAGCCTGCGGTTTCTTTTCTTCTGAATTATTCGCTACTGCGGATTGAGGTGCAACCTTCGCTACTGGTTGTTTGCCGGGTTTCTTTGCCATGTATTTTTTTTGCACGATAAAGATAATAATTAACGGTAAACACACAAGACCACTCCAATTGGCACGATTTTAGCAATAGCTCTTATAAAGCAGTAAAATGAAAAATAGATCGTGGGCGCTGATCATCGCTATTATCAGTATCATCACTTGTTACTCCTGCTCAAAGAGCGACCCGACCGGTGTTTATAGCTGTGTGTGCAACTATAACCTTAACGGAACCTACCATACCAACGACACCCAGGCAACCTTCCCCCGCCAATCAAAACTGGTTTCACAGTCCGAATGTGTAGATGATGGGGCCAGCCTTACCACCAGCGGCGCCAAACAGGTGAACTGTGTAACTAAATAACATACAAAAATGGGTATTATACCACACTCAGATTTGTCAACTTTTAAAAACTTGACAAATATACGGTGCCCTCACCAATCGTTATGGAACATGGCTTAGCAAGCAATTTTTCCTTACTTTGGCTGTGTAAATGGACACCCCCCTTACCAAAGCTCGCATAGAGATACTGCTCTTATTTGTATTATACCTGTTCATCCTGCCCCGGGTGTATATGGACTATGATATGGGTTTCTGGCGCGAATGGGCGTTGCTGATACACCACAACGGACTAGCCAATACCTACAATACCTCCATCAATTACTTCCCTGTTTATGTTTATGGACTGTATGTTTATGATCTGCTCCAGGGCACAGATGCGAACATCATTCACAATATCAACAACATCAAAATACTTTTTGTCTTTTTCGACTTCCTACCTATAATTGTATTGTGCTGTTTCCGGCAAAAGCTGTTGTCGTTCAAAATACCCTATCTCTTCCTGCTGCTGAACATAGCCTATGTGTTCGACTCCATGGTGTGGGGGCAGATAGACAGCATCTACACGAGCCTTGCTTTTTTGGCCATTATCACTACGCTACGTTACCCTATTGCCGGCATATTGCTTTATTTATTGGCGCTGAATACCAAGCAACAGGCCATAGAGTTTTTGCCGGTAATGGCCATTGCACTGCTATATAGCGTAAGGAAATTTAAGACGGTTATCATCGGGGCTGCTTCCGCAATTTGCCTACAGGTATTGTTGCTGATACCGTTTATGAGTAGCGGCGGGGTGGGTAAACTAACAACCATAGCCAGTAATACGGTGGGGCTATACAACCAGCTTTCGATCTGCGCTTTTAATATCTGGTACCTGGTCACAAGGAGCAACCCCTATTTCATCAATTCGAACGATAGCTATTTCCTGATCTCTTATCGTGCTACGGGCTTTATTATGTTCAGCGTTGCAGCACTGGCGGTATTGGTTCCGCTTGCCCGCAAAGTTTGGCACCTGAGAAAAAACAACCTTGACCTCGATGAGGCTACTTATCGCATCCTGTTTCTATCCACAGGCCTTTTATGTCTTTACTTCTTTTACTTCAACAGCCAGATGCACGAGCGCTATGCTTTGCCCATCATTATATTCTTCTTCTTTTATGGCGTGGCTTCTAAAAACTACAGGCTCTATATCCTCGCATCCATCCCCTTCCTGCTGAGCCTGGATAAATGTTTCCCTGATTACATGCCGGTGGTACACTACAAGGTTATTTATGCATCTGTGGTCATAGCGCTGTGGTACACCGCAACAGTTATATACGGTAGTTATCTGTATTACAAATTGATAAGGGAACCTGCAATGGAAAAATAACAGCGAGGGCTAATTAAGAAAAATCAGATGCTTTCTGAAAATGCGGATTTCTTTTGTATCACTTTTTTCTCCTTCCGGTTCTTATACTGATCGAACTGCTCCTGGGACAGAACAGCCTTAAATTCAGCCTCTTTATTCTTTATGATCTCTCCTTTCTTCTTAGTTGCAAAGGACTTATCCGGCATATGGCTGAGGTTGTCCATGAGGCAGGAATAATAAATGTTCAGGTCTTTGACTCTGTCGTACTGGTCGGTGCTGAGGTAGAGATTTTTCGTCATCCAGCGGGTCTCATCCCTGCCTTTCTCCTCACATTCCTTTGTTTTGGCAGTTTCTGCATCGCCGCGCACCTGCGCAAAAGCAGCTGTTGGGCATGCAAAAGATACCGACCCAGCGATTATGCCGAGTGCAAGACCATGCGCTATTTTTCTTAACAGTATCATCAGCGGTACCAGTGCAAGTACACTATACGCAATTTAGTTATATGCAAGATATACAATTGCACCCGTAAAAAGCAAGGTATTGCTATTCATTTACGGATCGTTAACATTTGACAGAAACGGCAGTGTACTCGTAAGAGGGCTGTTCTATACCTTCTTCAGCACCAGCCGGTCCAGGCTTTCCTGAGCAAGAGGGTGATAGTTTTTGCGGTAGCTGTTATACAGCCGCTTAGCCATTTCTTCGCCTCTTGGTGTCTTCATCATCTCGCCATACAGCGGCTCCAGGAACTTCCTGCGGCCTACAGAGTTAAGGAAAGCCTCCATCTGAGGAAATGCAAAAGAATAATTTCCCCTTACCGACATGATGAACCACAGATCGGCAATTTCACTATTGCCGGAATTTGAAAAATTGAATGCCATATCCAGCTGGCGCAGCTGGTTTGTGGAAAGCGCAGGTGGCATATTGCGCAGAAAATGCAACCATTCGTGGGTCGTCCAGTTCACTGTGACCAACTGTGCAGGTGGTACATCATTTAAGAACCTGTCACGTTCATTATCTACTTTGGCAAAGCGTTCCTGCCCGGCGCGCGGGCAATTGGCGGGTATGCCCGGCCCATACACCCAGGCGTTTATGTCCAGTTTTCTGCGCAGTGCTGTATCATCTTTTATCAGCGCGGTATCCAGGTAAGTGAGGAAAGCCTCGGTAGTAATTGTTTTGAACGCATGATCATCAAAATATTTTTTGAGGAAGAGATCAAACCTGTCCCTGCCTACATTTATTTCGATAAGCTTCAAAAAATGGGAGCCTTTCTCATAGGGTATATCGGTGAGCCCATCATCCGGGTCCCTTCCTTTCAGGTCCAGTTTCAGCCAGGTGTCTTTGCTTTTTTCGCCCAGTGATTTTACGTTGTCCACCAGGTCCTGGTAGCCCAGTTCCCACAACATATCAGAATAGCTGGTACCCAGCATCTGCTCCACTATGCGACGCTCAAAGTAATCGGTAAAACCTTCATTGAGCCAGAAGTCGTCCCAGGTGGCATTCGTCACCAGGTTTCCGCTCCAGCTATGCGCCAGCTCATGGGCAATAAGGCTCACCAGCGAGCGGTCGCCCGCAATAATGGTGGGTGTACAGAATGTGAGGCGTGGATTCTCCATACCCCCTATAGGGAAACCGGAAGGCAGTACGATCACATCATAGCGGCCCCAGCGGTATGGACCATAAAGCTGCTCGGCATGGCTCACCATTTTACCGACGTCAACAAACTCCCACCTGGCCTTATCTATCATACCCGGCTCTGCAAATACACCTGTACGCTCATCAATATTCTTGAATGTTATGTCGCCTACCGCAAGTGCCATCAGGTAGGCAGGTATGGGTATCGTCATCCTGAAATGATAGATGCCGCTGTCGTTTTTTTCATATTGGTTCTCAGCGCTCATCAGGGCCATCAGGCCGGTTGGCACCTGCACTCTGGCATTGTAGCTGAAGCGGATGCCCGGCCCATCGGCACAGGGTATCCATGAGCGGGCATAGATAGATTCAGACTGCGTATAGAGAAAAGGCAACCTCTTATCATGGGTCTGCTCGGCACTCAGCCACTGCAGTGCGCGGGCATCGGCGCCGGTCTTGTAATTTATCTTTACCAGCTTGCTCTTTGCATCAATAGGTATGTGGAGCGCACTGCCCAGGAATTTTATCGGCGCATCCAGCTTAAAAGTTGCAGGCTTACCATCTACGGTGACATTGTCAATGGCCAGATCATAGGTATCTAAAACCAGCTCATTGACCTTGCATTTGTTATTTATCTTCCAGGTGGCAGACCCGAATATCTGCTTCTTGTCCATATCCACGGCAATATCCAAGTCCAGGTGCTGCATATCTATATAGGCGGCATTGGACAAGGTATGAACATCTCTCAGAACCATTGAATCGACCATATGGGCTTTCTTATATTCTGCGGTACGCTCTTTGTTGCGGCACGCGCTGGCAGTGATTAAAACAAGAAGTAAAAAAGATAGTGTTCTACGCATATGACCGTAAAAATAACAATTTCACTATAAGAACGGGAATTATTCAGCCTCGCGGCTCATCATATTTTCCCAGGTTGTGTTGCTGTAGCTGTCCGCCACCAGCCAAAGCATTATAGCAGAGAGCACGAGGAAAAGTAATTTAAGCCACAGCAGGTTAATTGAGAAATAGTGGCCAAAACCCAGTGTGAATGGTATAAGCATGGTGAAGATTGATTTTACGACCCTGCTGCCGCGATCCTTCATCTGCTCCATGATAGAGAACGGCAGATGCCGCTGGCTGATGCGGGCAATACAGGAAATAAACAAAGTGACGTTTACCAAAGCAAGAACGATATCAATAATAGCCGACGCACCACATATCCATAAAACAAAACAGGCAATAACAATAAAGAATGGGAGAAAATACTTTATCCATATTGCTTTGAGCGCACCCAGCATTACCTTTCCCGGAGTCTGCAGAGGGATTGCATAATAAACCCATGCAGCTTTATACTGATCCGATATTGTAGCGTAAGTAAGCGCATTGATCATCACAAACGAAGACATATAAAGAAGGATAAGGTGCTTGTGATGATCTTTAAGGTGCAGCAACGCGTGCGTAAAAGAAGTATGGTTTTGCGTGAGGATGTAGACGAAGTAAACGGGAATGAACGCAAAGGTCGGGAATACCCTCATCCTGAAAGAGCGGCTGCGTGAAGATTGCAGCCACGCGATCGTGAAGCCTGCCCGCGCGTCATCGCTACTGTTAAATAGGTACGCCAGCTTTTTATAGAATTGCCCGGGAGCTTCGCGTTTTACTCCGGGCCTTTTATTTTCAACTGTGTCCACCGTATCTATCCCCGCCATTCGCCGGGCAAACGTTGGCGCCAGCCACCTGATAAGAACATACATGCACACAAACGGGAAAATAACTGCAAGTGAACTCAACACAGCCGTACCAGCGAGCTGAACCGGATACCCTATCCACGACCAGCATAAAGCCAGCCAGTAAGATGGTGTATATCTTGCCCAGGGGTAATCAGCCATTTTCAGATCGCGCGTATGCTCACTGTCAAAGAAACGGGGCAGCAGATATACACAGGCGAAGAAAACAACCGATGCCACTACCTGAAAGTAGCTGATAATGTCCTTGAATTTTTCCGGCTTTACCAGCTTCAAAACCAGCAGGTAAATACCATTCACAAAAAACAGGGCCATGGACACCATCAGCAACAATGGTAAAGGGAAAAGCACTGCCGATTTCCAGCCATCGAGAAAACCAAGCGCTATCCAGCCGGGCAAAGACATAGGCACCACTATGCGCAGCAAGTAAATAAAAACATGGAGCAAACGTGCAAGCACCAATGTGCGGTCATTTACCGGGCGGGGAAACAAAATATATTTATCGCGTGAATCGAACAGCACACTGGAAAAATCAGTGAGCAGCATCATTGTCATTATTGTCAGGAACAAGGAAAAGTACATGGTCATTGACAATATGCGGTCATTGACATAAAACAGGGGGAACATATAAAAAAAACCAAACACAGAGTACATGATCATGCTGCGTACTCCATAGTGTTTGCGGGTCTTTTTCTGCTGTCTGCCAATCCCTATAGGCCTGCGGTTGTCCATCATTAGCCGCGTGCTCAGGATCGCCCGTAGCTGCACTATATCCGCGCCAAGGCTACGCCACAGTCCGGAGAACAGCATTACCAAATTAAGCAGCAGTTTGTTCATTATATAGTCTGAAGTATTGTCTAAAGTCTAAAGTAGCCCTCCTTCGCTGAAATAGCTACGGCGGGTGAAAAAAGTCTAAAATTCGTGAGTGAGTGCCTTATCACTCTTTCAGGGTGCATTTCACCTATCGCTCATAGCCGCGGCAAGGTCATCGGCTTTCTGCACCTGGTTGCCGCCTGAAGTAAGTCGTGAAAAAATCTGCTCCAGTGTATCTGCATTGTTTTGTCGCAGCTCATCTATTGTACCATCCGCCACTATGCTGCCATCGTTTATGAGCACTATCCTGTCTGATACCTTCTCTACTACGTCCATCATATGCGAGCAGTAAAAAATAGTTTTGCCTTCCTGCTTCAGCGCCTGCAGCAACTCTTTCACCAGTATCACTGCATTTGCATCAAGGCCGGAAAGCGGCTCATCCATAATTACAATAGATGGGTTATGCAGCAATCCGGAAGTGATGAGCACTTTTTGCTTCATACCCTTCGAGAAGCTGTCCATGCGCTGGTCTATATTATCGGCAAGGCCAAACGATTCCAGCATTTTCCGCGAGCGCTCTTCTATGACCTCGTCTGCCAGGTGATACAGTTTACCCACGAAAGAAAGGTATTCGCGTGGCGTGAGCAGATCATACAACTCAGCCAGTTCCGGTATGTAACCCACTCTGCTCTTTACTTCCAGTATGTTTTCACGGATATTCTTTCCAGACACGGTCACTGCCCCATCATACTCCTGTATGATACCTGTAAGTATTTTCACAGTTGTTGACTTACCTGCGCCATTCGGGCCTATATACCCTATTATTTTACCTGGGTAAATATCCAGGTTAATGTCCTTGAGGACGACTTTGCCGCCATAATTTTTTCTTAGCCCACGAACGGTAATTATAGGTTCCATATTGGATCTATTGAAGCAAAATTTTTAATTGCGCAGTAATTACGCCTTGATCAGCCGGAATGCATGGCTCCATTGCCCCTGTAGCATACCGGGTATGCACCACAACATGCACAGTGGCTCTATAGCCCGCGCAGCAGTGTCTTTGCCCATATCGGCTATATCCCAGCCAAACTGCTCCAGTATGCCATGCACATCCTTCTTAGAAGCGTCATTGTTACCGCAAATGAACATGGTTGGCTTTTCATTAAAAGAAGGATCAACCATAAAGGCATTACCCACACTGTTAAATGCCTTTACAAAATGCACTTCAGGAAACTGTGTCTGCAACCGCTCCATCAGAGATTCATCGAAACTGGTAAAGTATTTCAATACGCCGTTTTCCGGGGGCGCTTCTTCTATAGGGTTGGTTGTGTCTATCACTGTTTTCCATTGCAGGTTTTGAGGGCCAGCCTCTTCTACGGCATCAACAGCGCCACTGCCCTTTACCGCCAGTACCACTATTTTCCCAAACTTTGCAGCATCTGCAAAACTGCCGGTGTGTGCATGGGCTCCTGCCTTGTCTTTCCAGTCTTTCAGTTTCGAGGTATCGCGCGAGCTGAGCATAACCTCATATCCATGCTTAAGAAACCCATCACCCAACGCTTTTGCCACAACACCTGAACCAATAATGCCTATTTTCTTCATAAAGTAATTTTGAGGAAAATTAGTGTAAAAAGTGAAGCAAAAAAGAAAACGGGTATTATTCTTTCTTATGGAGATATACCTGCTCTTATCATGTCTGAAAATTGAACAATGAATAAAACTGATGGCATTACACATAAGATGTAGAGATGTTGCACTGCAACGTCTCCTGCACCAGAAGTTATAGTAACCATAACCTGATCGTGAAAAGACATTGCAGTGCAACGTCTCTACTGCACTCGAATGTAATTAACGATAAAAATATTTTTGATGTTGGCTAGCCGGGTATCAATGCCATAAAACGGCGCTTAATCTTTAGGATGTGGCCCTTCCGGTGTTATCCTGTCCATATCGGG